>DASXYV010000101.1:0-11573 GCA_036502305.1 Acidimicrobiales bacterium | reverse complement strand
GGGTAGACCTTCTCGCCGCCGGTGTTGATGCACATCGATCCGCGGCCGAGGAGCCGGATCGTGCCGTCCGCCTCTACGGTGGCCATGTCGCCCGGGAGGGACCAGCGAACGCCGTCGATCTCGACGAAGGTCCGGGCGGTGCTGGCCGGGTCCTTGTAGTAGCCAATCGGGCTTCGCCCCCGGGTGGCCAGCCGTCCGACCTCCCCCGACCCGGGAGCCACGGGACGCAGGTCCTCGTCCACGACGATCGTGACATCGCGCGCTGCGAAGCTGAGCGACGACGCGGGAGCTCCCTTGGTGGCGATGGCCGTGGCCTGCACCGGTGCTTCCGAGGAGCCCACCGCCTCGCTGATGGCCAGGACGCTCGGCAGCGACGACAGGAGCCGGTCCTTGATGGCGGGCGTGAGGATGCTGCCGCCCGAGCCGAGCAGGCGGAGCGAGGACGTGTCGACGTCGCCGGGCCGGACCTCCAGGGCGTCGGCCAGCGGACGCCCGCTCGTGTCCCCGACGATCGTCAGCATGGTGACGCGCTCGGTCTCGACCAGCTCGAGCACGCAGCGCATGTCCATGCTCCGGCGGGTGTAGAGCACGAGCCTGCCCCCGCCGAGCAGCGTGCTGAGGGCAGTCCACTGGCCACTGGCGTGGATCAGCGGACCGAGGGACAGGGCCACGAACTCGTCCGGACCGGCATCCCCGGGGGGGAGGAAGGGCCCGATCCGATGCGACCGGTTGGCCAGCGCCGCCTGGCCGATCTCCTCAGGGCGCTCGATGGGCGGGCCGCCCGGGTTCCCTCCACCGAGGGTGGCGAAGAGGATGTCCTCCTGACGCCACACGACGCCCTTGGGAAGCCCGGTGGTTCCTCCCGTGTACAGGACGTAGTGGTCGCCCGCTGACCGCGGGCCGAAGCTGCGGCTCGCCGACCCGGAGGCCAGCACATCCTCGTAAGGCAGCGCATCGAGTGCTTCGACGGCGGCACCGCCACCGTCGTCCACCTCGATGAGCCACCGCAGCGACGTTGACCGACTCGCGATGGACCGAACACGCGGGGCGAGCTCGCGGTGGTGGACGAGCGACACGAGATCCGCGTCCGAGATGAGGTGGGCGAGCTCCTCGCCGACATAGCGGTAGTTGACGTTCACCGGAACGGCCCGCAGCTTGAAGCAGGCCAGCATGGTCTCGACGAACTCGGCGCCGTTGTAGAGATACAGCCCCACGTGGTCGCCCGCCCGCACCCCGAGGCCCGCCAGCCCGTTCGCCAGCTTGGTGCTGCGCTCGTCGAGCAGGGCGTAGGTGAGCCGGCGACCTCCGGCCACGAGCGCCTCACGGTCACCGACCGCGTCGGCCACCCGCTCGAACAGATCGGCCAGGTTGAACTCCATCGGCGTCGAACCTTCCCTGGCCAGCGGGAACGCTCCCCGCCGCTCGGTGTGGCGTGGGCGCCGGCGAGCAGCCGGAACGGCCGGGCGCGAAGCTAGAGGCCGCATTGTGGCAGGAAGGAGGGAGCGGGGCCATGTCGACCAGCGGGACCAGGGCGATGCTTGTGCGGGCCGACGGGCTCGTCCCCAAGGAGCGGTACGTCTCCCGGGAGTTCCTCGATCTCGAGATGGACCGGCTGTGGCCCCGGGTCTGGCAGGTGGCCTGCCGGGAGGAAGAGCTCCCCGAGGCGGGCGACTATCTCGAGTACACGATCGGTGATCAGTCGATCCTCGTCGTCCGCTCGGAGCCGGACACGATCAAGGCCTACTTCAACACCTGCCTGCACCGGGGCACCAGGCTGGCCGAGGGCCGGGGCAATTTCGCCGACGGCCAGATTCGCTGCCGGTACCACGCCTGGCGCTACGCCCTCGACGGGGAGCTGACCGAGATCGTCGACCGCCACGAGTTCACCGACGTCTCCTCGGACCTCCGCCTGCACGAGGTGCGCGCCGAGCGCTGGGGCGGGTTCGTGTTCGTCAACATGGACCGTGAAGCCGAGCCGCTCATGGACTTCCTCGATCCCATCCCCAAGCTGCTCGGGCCCTTCCACCTCGACCAGATGCGCTTCGCCACCTATCGCACGACGATCCTGCCCGCCAACTGGAAGGTGGTCGTCGACGCCTTCAACGAGGGTTATCACGTGCAGGGCACCCATCCCCAGATCCTGGCGTGGACCGACGACGTGAACATGGAGTACGTCCAGTTCGACACGCATGCCCACTACGGCCGGCTGGCGCATGCCCGTCGTGAGCTTCGCCCCAGCCCCCGTCTGGGCGTCAGGGACGACGAGATCGACGAGGGCGAGATCCTCTCTTCGCTCGTGTCCGGTCTGGGCGGGCTCTTCTACCGGGAGGAACGGGAGATCGTCGACGAGCTGCGGGCGGCTCCGCTCCCCTCGGGTACCTCGCTGCTCGAGGCCTATCAGCGACGGCGGATGGAGCTGCTGCGATCGCGCGGTCTCGACGTCTCGGGCCTCGAGGCGGACCAGATGACGAGCGCCGACGACGTGTACTGGTTCCCCAACATGGTCGGTCCGACGTACCCGGGCACGGCGATCCTCTTCCGTGTCCGTCCCAACGGGCTCGATCCCGACTCCGCCATCAAGGACCTCTGGACCCTGCAATGGCCCCGCCCCGACGAGCCCTGGCACATGCCCGAGCGGAAGTTCTACCCGGACTGGACGGCGAAGGACTGGGGCCTCATCACCAACCAGGACTTCGCCAACATGGCCCACATCCAGACAGGCATGAAGTCCCGGGCCTGCCACGGGCTCCGGCTCAACCCCCGCCAGGAGAGCAACATCCTCCACATGCACCGCGTGATCGACCGGTACCTGACCGCGTGATACCGCAGTCGCAGCTGGGTGTGGGCGGCGACCGCGGTCGACGGGGGATCCATGCCGGGCAGGTCATCGCTGGCGCTGCCCATGCCGGGCGCGTCCACTGGCAGCGCGTCCTAGCCGCTGCAGTCATCGTCTTCGGTGTCACGGCGGTGATCGAGACGCTGATCGACGCCTGGGCCGTCGATCGCACAGCAGCCGTGACCGTCCCCGTCGGGTTGTTGGCGTTCGCCTTGGAGGTCTTTGGCGGGGTCTTCTTCACCGGCCTGCTCGAGCGCATGGTGGGCCAGGCCAGGTACGGCGCCCCCGAGCAAGGGATCCTCGCGGTGCTGCGCACGCTTCCCTACCGCCGGTTGATCCTGGCCGACATCCTGGTGACCGGCCTCGTCACTGTCGGCCTCTTCGCCCTGGTCGTGCCCGGAGTGGTGATCTTCACGCTGCTCTGTCTGGCGGCCCCGATCATCAACATCGAGGGAGAGTCGGCGCTCAGGGCGATGCGACGGTCGGCTCAGCTCGTGCGCGGCCGCTTCTGGTTGACGTTGATCCTGGTCACGGTGCCGTTCTGGTTGGCCGACTCGATCAGCACATTCGTGCAGGGCGCCGTACACGGGGAGCCGCTGGCGGTCGACATCGGTGTGCGACTCGTTGTGACGATCGTGGTCGCGATCTGTACCGGCCTGGTCCAGGTCGAGCTCGCCTACCGGCTCATCGAAGCCGACGCAGAGGAGAAGCGGCCCGCGACCAACTGAAAGAGACTGACGAGCGCGTCCCGGTCGAGGCGCTGCTAACACGCCGAGGCACAGTTGGCAAGAATCCCTCGCGAGACCTCGGCACGCTGCACTGAGCCTCCGTACAATTTTGTTTGGGCAGCGCGGATCGCCTTCGGTGATCGGCCACAAGAACCGGGGGGATGACATGGACGAGGCACGGGTCCAGGAGCTCATGGGCCAGATGGTCGGCTACATGACCGGAGGAGCGGTGTGCTTCGCGGTGTGGGTCGGCGACGAGCTCGGTCTCTACCGGGCGATGGCGGGAGCCGGCTCGATGCGCGCTGACGAGGTGGCGGCCAAGACGGGGTGCAATCCCCGTCTGGTACGGGAGTGGCTCGATTCCCAGGCGGCAGCGGGGCTGGTCGGCTACGACGCCGCCGGCGACTCCTACGAGCTGAGCGAGGAGGCGGCCCTCGCCCTGGCCGACGAGAACGCCCCGTTCTTCGTGGCCCGGGGCATGAACGCTCTCGGGTCGTTCTTCATCGACATCGAGAAGGTCAAGGGGGCGTTTCGCGGCAACGGCGGGCTGAGCTGGGGTGACCACCACCCCTGTCTGTTCTCCGGTACCGAATGGTTCTTCCGGACCGGCTACCGCGCCTACCTGCCTACGGTCTGGATCCCCGCCCTCGACGGCGTCGAGTCCAAGCTGCACGCCGGAGCCAAGGTGGCCGACGTCGGGTGCGGCCACGGCGCACCCGTCGTGGTGATGGCCGACACCTATCCCAGGTCCCGGTTCTGGGGCTTCGATTCCCATCCGCCGTCGATCGAGACTGCCCGCGCGCGGGCCTCCGAAGCGGGCGTGAGCGATCGGACCACGTTCGAGGTTGGCACGGCGAAGGGCTACGACGGCACCTTCGACCTGATCTGCTTCTTCGACTGTCTCCACGACATGGGCGACCCGGTGGGCATCGCCCGGTACGCGCGCGAGCACCTCGAGCCGGACGGGACCGTGCTCTTGGTCGAGCCGTTCGCCCTCGACGGCCGAGCGACGAACCTGGCCGAGAACCCGATGGCGGCGCTGCTCTACACGGCATCGTCGTCGATCTGCACGCCGAATTCTCTCTCTCAAGAGGTGGGGCTGGGACTGGGCGCCCAGGCGGGCGAGGCAAGGATGCGAGAGGTATTCGACGAGGCCGGCTTCAGCAACTTCCATCGGGCGGCGGAGACGCCACTCAACCTCATCCTCGAAGCCCGCGTCTAGCTGGCCGACAAACCGACAGGAGTGCTCGTGCAACCAGGATTTGATCACGTGACGATAGTGGTGACCGATCTCGACGAGGCCACGCGGTTCTTCGAGCTGCTCGGCTTCGAGATGTCCCACAGTGTCGTGGTGAGCGGTGACGCCATGTCGAAGTACATGGGCATCGCCGACTGGGAGGCAGACCACGTGACCCTCGCTCTGGCCGGGGCGGAGACTCACCAGGAGGTGCAGCTCCTTCGATTCCACAACCCGCCAGTGGAGGTCGACGCAGAGACCGGCAACCTGGCCCGCACGGGCTTCAACCACGTGTGCTTTCGCGTCGACGACATCGACGCCATGATCGAGCGGCTGGAATCTGGCGGGATCGGCATCAGGAACCACGTCATGACGTTCCACGACAGGAAGCTCGTCTTCCTTCGGGGTCCCGGTGGTGTGACGATCGAGCTGGCGCAGTGGCTCGGGCAGCCGGCGTCGCCGTAGGCGCTACCGCCGCCGAAGGTCGACCCGACCGCGTGTGACGCGCACACCTTCGGTGCGCAGCAGACGGGCGTGGCGGGCCTCGTGGCCGGGCACGAGCCGTCCTGTGGAGGTGACCACCCGCCACCAGGGCAGGTCGCCACCGCCGTCGGTGCCGAGCAGTGTCCCGACGGCACGCGCAGAGCCGGGAGCACCGACCTCGGCGGCGACCTCCCCGTAGGTCACGACCTCACCAGGCTGGAGGCCGGCAATGACCGCGCGCGCTCGATCGGCGAACGTCGGCGCACGATCGTTCGTCGAGTGGCCTCGGTGGCTCGGGGGTTCAGTCATCGCCACACATCCTCAAACGCTCAGGTGCTAGCAAGGAAATGATGACCGGAACGGCTGACGACGACCAGTCCCAGGGGACCACACATCCGCCGCGTCGCGATGAGTTCGATGCCATGTACGCCGGCACCCCGCCGTGGGACATCGGTCGGCCTCAGCCCGCTTTCCTCGAGCTGGCGGAGGCGGGCGCGCTGCGGGGTCGGGTGCTCGACGTCGGTTGCGGCACGGGCGAGCACGCGCTGATGGCTGCCGCCCTCGGCTTCCCCGCCACCGGCATCGACGCCGCCGCGACCGCCATCACCATCGCCGAAAGCAAGGCCCGCGACAGGCAGCTGAGTGCCCGCTTCCTGGTGGGCGACGCCCTGGAGCTGGGCGCCCTGGGTGAGCAGTTCGACACCGTGCTCGACTGTGGGCTGTTCCACATCTTCGACGACGACGACCGTCCCCGGTTCGTCGACAGCCTCCGGGCCGCGATCCCGGCGGGTGGTCGCTACTTCATGCTGTGCTTCAGCGATCGGCAGCCGGGTGATTGGGGCCCTCGGCGAGTGAGGGAGGGCGAGATCAGGGCCACCGTCGCCGATGGATGGACCGTTGACGTCATCGAGCCGACGAGGATCGACATCACGATCGACCCCGACGGCGCCCAGGCCTGGCTCGTCGCCCTCACCCGACGGGTAAGGTCGTGACGAGCACCAACCCCCGGCTTGTGGAGGACTGAGGACCGATGACGACCACGGGCGTACGAGCCTCGTTCAAGAGCTTCGATGAGTCCACCAAGGAGGACTGGATGGCGATCATGCCCCAGCTCCAGGTGACCCAGGGCATGGTCGCCGATCGCGTCCTCGAGCAGCTGGGCTACCTCCGCAACGACTACGGCGGGTTCCCGGTGGATCGTCTCGAGCACTCGCTGCAGACGGCGACCAGAGCCGAGCGAGACGGTCGCGACGACGAGTACCTCGTGTGCGCGCTGCTCCACGACATCGGCGACACCCTGGCCCCCTTCAACCACCCCACCATCGCCGCCGGCATCCTCGAGCCGTTCGTGTCCAAGGCGAACCACTGGATGGTCGCTCACCACGGGATCTTCCAGGGCTACTACTTCTGGCACCACATCGGGCTGGACCGGAATGCCCGGGACGCCTACCGGGAGTCGCCCTTCTTCGATTACACGGCCGAGTTCTGCGCCCAGTACGACCAGGTGGCGTTCGACAGCGACTACAAGAGCGAGCCGCTCGAGCACTACGAGCCCCTGGTCCGCGCCTTCTTCGGCGCCAAGACGGGATAGCGGATCCGGGCGCGGTCGGCCTGACCCGCGTGCCGGAGCCCGGTGGCTGAACCGGCACAAAATGGACGATACTGGCGGGCGTGGCAACCGAGGCCGTGGGGCGCCTCGCCTCAGTTGGGGACCGTGAGCGGGCGATCGAGCGGTTGCGCGCCGCCGCCGGCCAGATGGGACTGGAAGAGTTGGAGCAGCGTCTCGACGCCGCCATCCGGGCCCGCACCATCGCCGAGCTGGCCGAGCTGGTCTGGGACCTCGACCGGGTGCCCGGTACGACACCGAGGCCCTCTGGCGCCCGGCACAGCGTCGCGTTCCGCCTTCATGCCGCCGCCTACGGACTGACCAACGGGTTGCTCGTGGGGACGTGGGCCCTGACCGGACACGGGTTCTTCTGGCCCTTCTTTCCCGCCGCCGGCTGGGGCATCGCGTTGGGTCTCCACGCCGTCTGTGTCCGCTCGGTGCAGGAGCGCCGTGGACGTCCCAAACCAGACCAACCTGTGTGGTCAGGGCCGGCCACCAACGGGCCCGCGCCCCAGCCGGCGCGCCGCCAGGTGGTCGCCATGTTCATCGACGTCGTCGACTCCACCCGCCTGACGGAGGTGATCGGCGACGAGGAGTGGAGGCGGATTCGCTCGCGTTGCCGGACCCTGCTGAGCGATTGCTACGCGACCAATGGCGGCGCAGAGGTCAGCGCCCAGGGCGACGGCTTTCTGGCCCGGTTCGAGTCGTCCTGCGACGCCGTGCGCTGCGGGATCGAGGTCCAGAGGCGCCTGCGCGACCAGCGTGAGGACTCCGGTTTCGCCCCGAGCGTGCGCATCGGCCTGCACGCCGGCGAGGCGGTGGAGGAGACAGGAGACCTACTGGGGACGGTCATCAACATGGCCGCCCGGGTCACGACGGAGGCCCAGCCGGCCGAGGTGCTGGTCACCGAGGCCGTCGCCGACCAGCTCGACGGCCGGTTCGAGCTGGAGGATCGAGGCCTGCGGACCCTCAAGGGCCTCTCCCGGCCGCGGCACCTGGTCGCCGTGCGCTGGGTGGACTGACGCGGCGGTCGTGGTGGAGTCGGGCCCGGGGCGCGTAGGCTCAGCCCGTGCTGATCGTCGTTGCGGCCCTGAAGGGCGGAGTTGGGAAGACGACCGTCGCCGTTGGCCTGGCCGAGGCGGCTGCCCTGGAGCACGGATCCTCGCTGCTCGTGGACGCCGACCCTCAGGCCTCGGCCATGCGCTGGTCGGACACGGCGTCCGAGGAGGGCTCCGGCCTCCGGGCGGTCACCGTGGCGCTGCCCACCCGGGATCTCAGACGTCGCCTGAGTGGGATCGGGGGCGGCTACCCCGTGGTGGTGGTGGACACGCCTCCCGGCCAGCTGCCCATCGTCAGTGCCGCTGTCGACCTGGCTGACGTCGTGGTGGTGCCGTCCCAGACCAGCTGGTCCGACCTCGATCGGCTGGACGGGACCCTGGACCTGGCCCGTGAAGCCCGCGTCCCGGCGATGGTGGTGCTGAACCGGGTCCGGGCCGGCACCCGTTCCCTGGAAGAGGCCACCGCCAGCCTCGAGGAGGCTCGGGTCTGGCTGGCCAAGACCGCCCTCCCCCAGCGGGAAGCCATCGCTGCGACCTACGGCCGCCGCCCCGGGTCGGCCCTCACTTCCCTGACCGGGGAGCTGGTGGCCGAGATCGAGGCGGGGATCAGCACCCGTCGCAAGCGCCGTCGCTGATCAGCTGACGGTCGCGCCGCCCGCCCGGGCCCGGGGTCAGAGCCCACAGTCGCCCGTCACCCCTCGTCGCGGGCGCCGGAACGTGAGAGCATCGGGGGAAAGGGGGCGGTGCACGTGGGCTTTGTCCAGATCATCGAGTTTCGGAGCAGCAACCTCGACGCCGTGCAGGGGGTCGAGGATCAGTGGGAGAAGGCGACCGAGGGGAAGCGGACAGCCGGCCGGCGGCTCATGTGCCGGGACCGCAAGGACCCCAACCGCTACTTCAACGTGGTCTTCTTCGACTCCTACGAGTCGGCGATGCAGAACTCGGACCTGGCCGAGACCCAGCGCTTCTCTCAGGAGATGATGAAGTTCGCCGATGGTCCTCCGAAGTTCTACGACCTGGACATCGTCGAGGACCGCTCGTGAGCGTCCCCCGGGGGTAGCGCCCGGGCAGGCCACGACGGCCATGTGACACACTGGGGAAGCACCGGTGAAACACTGGGATCTCTGCTGGGGAGAGTCCACATGTCGCACGTCATCGCTGGTTGGCGACGCAGGATCTGCGCCGCCGCCGCCCTGGCGTTGGCCACGCTCGTCGCCACGGCCACCGCCGGCACCGCGAGCGCCGGCCCGGCGAGGGCCGGCAGCACGGCAAGCTCCGGTACGTGCACGCCGCGCCTGCTCGTGCTGGCGGCCATGCCCCTCGAGCTCGACCCGCTGCTGGCGGCGGCGTCCATCGACCCCAAGCGCACGGTGGTGCTGAACGGGCGCAGCTTCTACGAGGGAACCCTGCGCGGCCACGACGTGATCATGTCGCTCACCGGGATCGGGCTCGTGAATGCCAAGCGGTCGACCGAGGCCGCCTTCCAGCACTTCAGCTGTGGGTCTCGGCCCGCCATCTCCGGTGTCGTCTTCTCCGGCGTTTCGGGCGGCGACTTCATCGGTGACGTGATGGTGCCCAGCCGCTGGACCCACGACGGCAAGACGTGGGCGGGTGCCGACCCGGCGATGCTGGCGACCGTCCGCGAGGTGGTCGACCGCCGCGTCGTGAAGCTCGAGCAGTCGACGCCGACCGGCGATCCCGCCTGCGCCTGTCCGGCGAGCCCGAACCTCGTCACGCCGGTGCGGGTGACGCACACGCCCCAGGTCGAGGTGGGTGGCAACGGCTTGAGCATGGATCCGTTCGGCACGCGCGCCATGCCGTGCACCCCGGCGGGAAGTGACGTCTTCGGGTGCGTGCCGTGCCGGGAGCGGAACACCGACGCCGTCTCACAGACAGGGCGGCTCGTGTCGGGCGCCGCTCCCTTCGTCGACCCGAGCTTCTTCTTCGGCTACCAGGCGGCGTCGACACCGCCACCCGGAAGCTACGTCGAACAGGACATGGAGACGGCGGCCGTCTTCCAGGTCGCCGCCAGCCACCGCGTGCCCTCCATCGGCTTTCGGGCCGCGTCGGACGGAAGTGGTGACCCCCTCATGCTGCCGGGCTTCCCTGTGCAGTTCTTCGTCTACAAGCAGCTGGCGGCCGACAACGCTGCGGCCACCACCTTGGCCTTCCTGGGGGCCTGGGCGCGGACCTAGGGTGGGCGTATGGCCGACTCCACCCGCGCGCTGATCAGTGCCATCCTCGCCTTCTCGACCTTGCTGGCGACAGCCGCGCTGTGGCGACACCCTTTGGCCCTCATCGTGCTGGTGCTCGCGGTCGGGCTGGGGATCTTCCTCCTTCGTCCGACCCGGCCGAGCCTGGTCGTCTACGCGGTGGGATTCGTCTTCGGACCGACGGCCGAGGTCCTGGGGATTCACGCTGGCGCGTGGAGGTATTCGACGGGCGACTTCCTAGGAATTCCCATCTGGTTGCCGTTCGTCTGGGGCAACGCTGCGCTGTTCATTCAGAATGCGGCCGAGGTCGCCACCAGCGTCCTGTCTCCCGGTCGGCGTGACGGCGCGGTGCCGCCGGTTCCGTCACAACGGCGCGAGGACGACCGCCAACGAGTCTGAGAGCGACCGACCATCGGCTTGACCGGAGCGCTGGGCCAGGAAATAATGAAAGTATATGAAAGAGCACCGAACGCTACTGGAGGGGTCGGCTGCGTCCCTCACCGTCGTCCCCTGGCCCGACGTGGTCATCGATGCCCTCGGCCACGACCCCCGCTCGCGCTACGTGGAGACCTATTGGCTGGCCATCCTCGGCCCCTCGACGACGTGGCTGCTGCGACGCCTGGCGTTCCGGCTCGAGGCCGAGCCCGACGGCTTCTCGCTCGACCTGGCTGAGACGGCCCGCAGCCTCGGTCTCGGCGCCAAGGGCGGTCGCCACTCCCCCTTCGTGCGGGCCCTCGGCCGGTGTGTTTCCTTCGAGCTGGCCAGGCCCGAGCGCCACGACAGCATGGGCGTCCGGCGTCGTCTCCCGCCCCTCAGCCGCCGCCAGGTCCTGCACCTGCCGCGTTCGCTGCAACAGAGCCACCAGCGCTGGCAGGACGCCCAGCTGGGCCCGCAGGGCGCCGAGCACCAGCGTCGGCGCTCGCGCCAGCTGGCCCTCAGCCTGCGCCAGCTCGGTGAGGACTACGAGGCCGTCGAGCGGCAGCTGCGGCGGTGGCGGTTCACACCGGCCCTGGCGAAGGAATCGGCGGCTTGGGCGTGGGAGCAGCCACCGGCCCTCAACGGGGGGCGGACGGCTGACGGCGAGGCGCCTCGAACCGCGACACCAGCTCGATGAGGGTGCGCACGCCGTAGCCGGTGGCTCCCTTGCGCGTGTAGCCCTCATCGGAGTCGGAGCGCGCCGGTCCGGCGATGTCCAGGTGCGCCCATGGCACCCCGTCGACGAACTCGCCCAGGATGAGGCCCGCCGTGAGCGCGCCGGCAGCACCGGCGGGGGAAGAGATGTTCTTCATGTCCGCCACCTCGGACTCGATGCCCTTGCGGTACTCCTCGGGCAGCGGGAGGGGCCAGACCAGCTCACCGGCCCGTTCGGACGCCGCTCGCACCTGGCTCACGAGCTCCTCGTTGTTGCCCAT
>DASXYV010000100.1:0-4686 GCA_036502305.1 Acidimicrobiales bacterium | reverse complement strand
CCGCGAGCCGGGGACGCAGACGCGAAGAAGCCGGCTCCACCTCGCGAGGTGGAGCCGGCTTCTTCGCGTCTGCGTCCCCGGCTCGCGGGAACGATGTCTTCCTTGGATCAGGCCGGTGCCTCGGCTCCC
The DNA here is from genome assembly GCA_036502305.1 of Acidimicrobiales bacterium. GTDB lineage: Bacteria > Actinomycetota > Acidimicrobiia > Acidimicrobiales > AC-9 > AC-9. Next base: position 4,557 of record DASXYV010000100.1, on the reverse strand, counting down.
TTGCTGACCCAGTAGTCGTTGAGCGCCCGCTGCATCTTGATGTACCAGATGAGGCTTCCCACCAGCGGCAGAAGGAACCACAGCCCCTGAATGGTGCGAACCGGTGACTCGACGCCATCGCGCTGATAGAGCTTGGTCTCGATCTCGTTGGCGAGCAGGAAATACGTCACCGGGCTGAGGAAGAAGTAGATCACGGTCCCGAGACCCCCAGCGACGCCTTCCCCGGTGTACAGCTTGATGTCCTCGTGCTGGCGGTACACCCACACGTACGACCAGATACCTAGTGTGACGATCGTCAGCAGGATCTGCGTGCCCGGCGAGGTCGTTCTTCCTACGACGCCGGTCGCTTGGCCTGCGACGCCCTGCTGCTGCCAGGGCTGCGCTGCCGCGGCCCCCCCCTGAGACGGGTCAGCCATAATTGCTCTCTCCTCCCCTTGGCCCTCTTGGCCTTTGTACGCATAGTACAGACTGCGGCCTGATCCGGTCGGGTCGACCGGTATCCCCCATTCCCAGCGGGCGCTCAGGTCGGCAGCGGCGCCTGAGGCCCGGTCGCCTGGCGGGCGGGGAGGGGTCCTCAGCCCTTGGCCAGGGCGGAGATCAGAGCGATGGTCTGGCGGATCTCGTCCGACGAGCCGAACGGCGCGGCGCTGAAGTCTGTCGCGCCCGCCTCGGCGATGGCGCCGATCTGGCTGGTCACCGATTCCTCGTCGCCGACGATGGCGACGTGCGCGGGGCTCTCCGCGCCTTCTCGATCGAGCATGGCCCGGTAGGACGGGAGCTGACCGTAGATGGCGAACGTCCGGTCGGCGGTCTCTCTCGCCCGCTCGACGTCCGTCGTGACCGAGACGGGGAGGCCGACCGCGACGCGCGGGGCGGGTCGACCCGCGTCCTCGGCGGCCCTGGTGATCGACGGCACGATGTGGGACGCGATCGTCGCCGGACCGGTCATCCAGGTCACGGTGCCGGCGGTGCGCTGGCCGGCCAGCCTGAGCATCGTTGGGCCGAGCGCGGCCAACAAGACCGGAGGCGGATGGTCGACCTCGATGTCGAGCGGGGCCATCGTGTTGGCACTCAGGGTCTCGCCCGTGACCGACACGGCCTCGCCGTTGAGCAGCGGCATCAACGCCGACAGGTACTCCCGCATGTGGCGCGCCGGACGGTCGAACGAGTAGCCGAACATGCCCTCGATGACGATCTGATGTGACAGGCCGATACCGAGGAGCAGCCGCCCGCCGGTGGCCGCCTGGGTCGTGAGCGCCTGAGCGCCCAGCATCACCGGGTGGCGGGGGTAGGTGGGGACGACCGCGGTGCCGAGCTCGATGTCCGGTACCTCTCGACCCACGACGGCGAGCAGGGTGAGGGCGTCGTAGCCGAAGATCTGTGAGCACCAGGCGGTGGCCACGCCGTGCTCGGCCAGCTCGGCGACCTGCCCCACCACCGCGTCGATGGGCTTGGAGACGTCGATGATCACTCCGTGGCGCATGACCGAACCTTAGGCGCGTGCCAGTCGCGACATCCGTTGGACTGTCACACCTCTTCGCCATACTGGCGAGGTGGAAGCGATCGACGGGCGGGACGGGCGGATGGTGCTCAGCCCCACCGACCTCAGCGCGTACCTGGCCTGTCCGCACCTGACCCGCCTGGAGCTGGCGGCCGCCCGGGGCGAGGTCGTCAGGCCCACGCGGGAGGATCCCGAGCTGGACCTGCTCGCCCGGCGGGGCGAGGAGCACGAGCGCCGGCATCTGGAACGGCTACGAGCAGCGGGGAGGGAGGTCGTCGAGATCGACCGGTGCGGCGCCGGGCTGGCGGGGCTGCAGGCCGCGGCGGACGCGACGACGGCAGCGATGGTCGCCGGCATCGAGGTGATCTACCAGGCCACGTTCTTCGACGGACGCCGGAGGGGCCACGCAGACTTCCTGTGCCGGGTGGAGCGGCCTAGTCGGCTGGGTTCGTGGAGCTACGAGGTGACCGACGCCAAACTCGCCCGTCGGGTCAAGGCCGCGGCCATCCTCCAGCTGTGCTCCTACTCCGAGCAGGTGGCGCGGGTGCAGGGGACGGTGCCGGAGCACATCCACGTGCTGGGCGGCGACGAGATCTCGCGGGCCCACCGCCTGAGCGACTACGCCGCCTACCATCGGGCGGTCAAGGCCAGCTTCGAGGAGGCGGTCGACGGCCCGTGGGTGCAGACGTACCCCGAGCCCGTCCCCCATTGCGGCATCTGTCGATGGTCCGAGGTCTGCGTCCGCCGCCGCCGCCAGGACGACCATCTCTCGCTGGTCGCTGGGATGCGGCGCACCCAGGCTCGCCGCCTTGTGGCGGCGGGGGTGCCGACGCTGACCGAGCTGGCCTCGTCGTCGGGATCTGCCGTGCCGGGTGTCGGGGCCCGCGCCCTGGAGCGGCTGCGGGGCCAGGCCCGCCTTCAGCTCGACCAGCGACGGACGGGGGAGGTGCGCTACGAGCTCACCGAGCCCGTCGAGGCGGGCCTGGGACTGGCTGCGCTGCCCAGCCCGTCGCCGGCCGACCTGTTCTTTGACATGGAGGGCGACCCCTTCGCCGGTGAGGACGGCCTGGAGTATCTCTTCGGAGTGGTCGAGGTCGCTGCCGGGCAACCGGGGTACCACGCCTTCTGGGCCCACGATCGGGCGGAGGAGCGCAGTGCGTTCGAGCAGTTCGTCGACCTGGTCATGACTCGGCTGGACGAGCATCCGGACCTGCACGTCTATCACTACGGCTCCTACGAGCCGTCGGCCGTCAGGCGGCTCATGGGCGCCCACGCCACCCGCGAGCGCGCCGTCGACCGCCTGTTGCGCGGCGCGGTGTTCGTCGATCTGCACCAGGTCGTTCGCCAGGGAGTGGTCGTGTCCCAGGAGTCGTACTCGATCAAGAAGCTCGAGCCGCTGTACATGGCCGCACGGGACGGCGCCATCACCGATGCCGGCTCGAGCATCGTGGCCTACGAGCGGTGGCTCGAGGCCGGAGAGCAGACCCGGCTCGACGAGATCGCCGAGTACAACCGGGTCGACTGCGAGTCGACGTGGCTGCTGCGCGACTGGCTGGAGCATCGTCGGTCCGAGGCGGAGCACCGGCACGGCGAGCCGCTGTCGCGGCCCCAGCTGAGCTCGGGCGAGCCCGGTCCGGAGCAAGCGGCGGCCGAGGCCGAGACCGAGGCCCTCGTGGCGAAGCTCACCGCGGGCATCGCCGACGAGCCCGACGTCCGCACCCCGCCGGAGGCCGCCACCTGGCTGCTGGCCCAGCTCCTCGACTGGCATCGCCGGGAGGACAAGCCCGAGTGGTGGGCGCACTTCTCCCGGCTGGAGCAGGGCGACGACGAGCTCGTGGACGACCCGGACTCGATCGGCGAGCTCGAGTACGCCGGGGTCGTCGGCGAAGTGGGGCGCTCGCTCGTGCACCGCTACCGGTTCAGGGCCGGCCAGGAGCACAAGCTGTCACTCGGCGACAGTGTGCTCGATCCTCGCACCGGGGCGCGCTGTGGCACGGTCCACAGCCTGGACGATGCCGACGGCGTGCTGGACCTGCGCCGCGGCCGAGGATCGAGCGCTCCCCACCCGACGTCGGTCATCCCCGATACCCCGAGGGTCACGACCGTGCTCCGCCAGGCCCTGGCCCGGGTCGGTTCCTCGGTGGCCGACCACGGCGTCGACGGCCCCGGACCGTACCGGGCCGTGCGCGACCTGCTGATGAGACGGCCACCCTGGCTCGGAGAGCTGCCCCTCGGCCAGCCGCTCCAGCCCGCCGACGAGCGGTCGCTCGATGCCGCCCGCCGACTGGCTGGACGGCTCGACGGGACGTGCCTGCCCGTGCAGGGGCCTCCGGGGTCGGGCAAGACGTTCACCGCGGCCCACATGATCGTGGACCTGGTGCGGTCGGGCCGGCGGGTCGGCATCACGGCCACCACGCACAAGGCCATCACCAACCTCGTGGATGCGGCCTGCTCGTGCGCTCGCGAGGCTGGGCGGCGGCTCTTCGTGGTGCAGAAGGGCGACGAGGATCGCGCCTCCACCGCACCGATGGTCGAGGTCGTCGGCGACAACCACCTCGTCGTGGCCCGACTGGCCGAGCAGCGGGCGCAGGTCGTCGCCGGCACGCCGTGGCTGTTCGCCCGTCCGGAGCTTGCCGGTGCCGTCGATGTGCTCTTCGTCGACGAGGCGGGCCAGATGTCGCTCGCCAACGTCGTGGCCGCGGGCGCCAGCGCCAACAGCATCGTGCTGCTGGGCGATCCGCAGCAGCTGGCCCAGCCGTCGAAGGGGGCCCACCCACCGGGTGCCGGGGTGTCGGCGCTCGAGCACCTCCTCGGCGAGCACGCCACCATCCCCGCCGACCGGGGCATGTTTCTTGCGACCACATGGCGACTGCACCCGGCCCTGTGCTACTTCGTGTCCGAGGCGTTCTACGAGGGCCGCCTGGAGCCCGACCCGGCGTGTGACCTCCAGCGCCTCGACGAGGGGAGCTGGGCCGGCGGCGCCGGCGTGCGCTGGCGCCCGGTGCTGCACGCCGGGAACCGGACGAGCTCCGCCGAGGAGGTGAGCGAGGTGGCGG
>DASXYV010000099.1:0-2645 GCA_036502305.1 Acidimicrobiales bacterium | reverse complement strand
AGCATCGCCTTGCGGCGCTCGCCGAACCCGGGGGCCTTCACGGCGACCGAGTTGAACGTGCCCCGGATCTTGTTGACCACGAGCGTGGCCAGCGCCTCGCCCTCGACGTCCTCGGCGATGATGAGCAGCGGCTTGCCGCCCTGCATGACCTTCTCGAGGACCGGGACGAGGTCGTGGACGGCGCTGATCTTCTGGTTGGTGATGAGCAGGAGGGGGTCGTCGAGGACGGCCTCCTGGCGCTCGGCGTCGGTCACGAAGTACGGCGACAGGAAGCCCTTGTCGAACTGCATGCCCTCGGTGAAGTCCAGCTCCAGGCCGAAGGTGTTCGACTCCTCCACGGTCACGGTGCCGTCCTTGCCCACACGGTCGATGGCGTCGGCCAGGACCTCGCCGATGGAGGTGTCGGCGGCCGAGATGGCCGCCACCTGAGCGATCTCGCTCCGGTCGTCGATCTCCTTGGCCTGCTCCAGGATGGAGTCGACCGCGGCGGCCACGGCCGTGTCGATGCCCCGCTTGAGCGCGGCCGGGCTGGCGCCGGCGGCCACGTTGCGCAGGCCCTCCCGGACCAGCGCCTGGGCCAGCACCGTCGCCGTGGTCGTGCCGTCGCCGGCCACGTCGTTGGTCTTGGTGGCGACCTCCTTGACCAGCTGGGCGCCCATGTTCTCGAAGGCGTCCTCCAGCTCCACCTCACGGGCGATCGTCACGCCGTCGTTGGTGATGGTGGGAGCGCCGAACTTCTTGTCGAGGACCACGTTCCGGCCCTTGGGGCCCAGGGTGACCTTGACCGAGTCGGCCAGCTTGTTGACGCCAGCCTCCAGCCCGCGGCGGGCGTTCTCGTCGAACTTGAGGATCTTCGGCATTACTTCTTGCCCTTCTTGGCCACCTTGGCCAGGACGTCACGGCCAGTGAGGATCAGCAGGTCCTCACCCTCGATGGTGATCTCGGTGCCGCCGTACTTCGAGTACACGACGGTGTCGCCCACGGCGACCTCGAGGGGAATGATCTCGCCGGTGTTCTCCGCCCGCCGGCCGGGGCCCACCGCCAGTACCTCGCCCTGCTGGGGCTTCTCTTTGGCGGTGTCGGGGATGACCAGGCCGGACGCCGTGGTCTCCTCCGACTCGCTGGGACGAACGACGATCCTGTCGTCGAGGGGCTGTAGGTTCATCTCCGCAGGCCTCCCTTTGGCTTTCTCGTGGCCTTAGCACTCTCAGATGTCGAGTGCTAACCCTAGCGAGCGGTCCCGCTGCTAGCAACTGGGGGCGCGCCGACTCAGCGGGCGCCGGCCAGCCGCAGCCCGGGGTCAGCCCCGGTCTCGAGCGAGCTGGGGCCGTCGCTGCGCAGCCGCCACCACCCTGCCGCAGCCACCATGGCCGCGTTGTCGGTGCACATCGAGCGGCTGGGGACGAAGGCGCGGAGACCATCGTCGATACAGGCGTCGAGGATCCGCTCCCGCAGGACCGAGTTGGCCGCCACCCCGCCGGCGAGGCACAGCCCCCGGGCGCCGACGGCCGCGGCCGCCCGCCGAGCCTTGGCGACCAGCACGTCCACCACGGCTTCCTGGAAGGAGGCGGCCACGTCGGGGATCGACACCTCTGGGTGCTTTCGCACGTGGGTGATCACCGATGTCTTGAGGCCACTGAACGAGAAGTCGAGGCTCTCGTCGGAGAGTGCGCGGGGGAAGGCGATGGCGTCGTCCCGCCCCTCGGCTGCCTGGCTGTCGATGACGGGACCGCCCGGGTAGCCGAGGCCGAGGAAGCGGGCCACCTTGTCGAAGGCCTCTCCGGCCGCGTCGTCGATGGTCTGTCCCAGCAGCCGGTACCGCCCGTGGTCCTCCATCACCACGAGGAGCGTGTGGCCGCCGGAGACCAGCAGGACGACCAGCGGCAGCTCGAGATCAGGCTCTTCGAGGAAGGCCGCGTACAGGTGCGCCTCCAGGTGGTTCACGGCGACGAACGGCACGTCCCACACGAGCGCCAGCGACTTGGCCGCGCTGACCCCGACCAGGAGGGACCCGACCAGGCCGGGACCGACGGTGGCCGCCACGGCGGCCACCCCCGGAGCGCCGTCGTCGTCCTGGGCGCCGCGGGCGTCGAGCCCCGCCTCCACCAGCGCCTCGGCGACGACTGGCGTCAGGAGGTCGACGTGCGCCCGCCCGGCGATCTCGGGCACCACGCCGCCGTAGCGCGCGTGGATGTCCACCTGGCTGCTCACCACCGAGGAGAGCACCTGGTTGCCCTCGGCGACCACCGCCGCCGCGGTCTCGTCGCACGAGGTCTCGATGCCCAGGATGCGGGCCGGCGGGCTCACCTGGTCACCACCGCTCCTCGCCCACCGCCGACGGGCCGAGCCCCGCCTCCAGGGCCTCGAGCCGGCGCGCGTAGTCGTCGGTGTCGATGTCGTCGACCCACATGACCAGGGCGTCCTCGTTGGTCTCGGCGTAGTAGTTCTTGCGGATGCCGGCGGGCTGGAACCCGAACCGGTAGTAGAGCGCCTGGGCGACGCGATTGGCGACCCGGACCTCGAGGGTGAGGTTGCGGGCTCCTCGATGTCGGGCCAACCAGGCCATGTTGAGCATGAGTCGGGTGCCGACCTTGTGCCGCTGCCACGCCGGGTCGACGGCGATGGTCGTCACGTGGGCGTCGGCG
>DASXYV010000098.1:0-3397 GCA_036502305.1 Acidimicrobiales bacterium | reverse complement strand
CGCCGCCAACCTCGGCTTCCCGGCCGTCGCCGTGAGCCTCGCTCACGGTCCCGAGCCGGCCTGGCGCACCGCGGCCGCCGTGTCGGGATCGATCGTCGAGTGGGTGGGCGCCGTCGGTGCCGTGAACCAGCCGATCGTGCTCAACGTGAACGTCCCCAACCTGGCCCTGCGCTGGCTGCGCGGCGTGCGGATCGGCACCGTCGCCACCGCCGGGATCACCCAGGCTGGGTTCGTCCCCGCCGCCGGGGGACACCTTCAGATCGAGATGACGTCGCCGGGGATGCCGCCTGCGCCCGGCACCGACACCGGTCTCGTGTCGGCGGGCTATGTGGCCGTCACCGAGCTCCAAGGCATCCGTGGCCACCACGACACCAGGCTCGGTCCGCTGCCGGCCCAGATCGAGGACGCCATCCAGCGGACCTTCCACTGTGTCTCGTCATAGGGTCTCGTCGTAGGGGTCTCGTCGTCGAGCCGCCTCCCCTCCGATCGCCGGGCCTAACCTACGACGAGGATGTCACGGGTCGAGCGGCTCGCCAGGGGAGTGGACGGCTTCCAGCAGCGGCACCGACCGATCGCCTTCCTGTACGCGGTGGTCAAGAAGTTCGGCGACGACAGGGCGGGATCGCTCGCCGCCCTCCTCGTGTACTACGCCCTTCTCTCCCTGTTCCCACTGCTCCTCATCCTCGTGACCGTGCTCGGCCTGGTCGCGGGGAGCGACCCGAGCATCCAAGCGCGCATCCTCAACTCGGCGTTGAAGCAGTTCCCGGTGATCGGCGACCAGCTCGGTTCGAACATCCACGCCTTGGAGCGAAACTCGGCGCCCGGCCTCGCCATCGGGCTGCTCGGGCTCCTGTGGAGCTCTGTTGGCGTGAGCCAGGGCGGCCAGTACGCCATGGCCGAGGTCTGGAACATCCGAGGCGTGCGGCGGCCGGGCTTCTGGCCTCGGCTGGCCCGCAGCGGGGTGTTCATCGTGCTGCTGGCCGCCTTCCTGGTCACCAGCACGGGGCTCGCCTGGCTGGCGAGCTACCCCAGTCACGGGCTCAGCATGGTATGGCGGGTCGGCGGCGGCATCGTCTCGGGTGTCGTCAACGCGGCGACCTATCTGGTGGCCTTCCGGGTCCTCACGCCGGGTGGGGTCAGGCTCCGCCAGCTCGTCCCGGGAGCGGTGGCGGGTGGGGTGGCCTGGACGGTGCTCCAGACCGTGGGCGGCTACCTCGTCGGTCGCTACGTGCGTGACGCGACGCCGGTGTACGGGTTCTTCGCGGTCATCCTGGGGCTGATCTTCTGGATCTACCTCGGCGCCCAGATGACCCTCTACTGCGCCGAGCTCAACGTCGTGCTCGCCCGTCGCTGGTGGCCGAGGGGCCTGGTGCAGCCGCCGCTGACTGCGGCCGACAAGGAGGTGCTCGTCGCCCTGGCCAAGGAACAGGAGCGCTTCGCGGACCAGGAGGTCGAGGTCCGGTTCACTGAGCCCGGCCGCCGCCCGACCACCGGAGAGAAGTGACCTCCGGCTGCGGCCGCGCCTGGGGTTTAGGCGGAACGCCTGCTGGTGGTCGAGACGTCAGTGAGGAGGCGACGTACCGACTCAGAGATGTCGTCGACGGCGCCCTCGAACGCGTCCTTGTTGGCTTGCGAGGGCTGACGGTAGCCAGAGACCTTGCGCACGAACTGGAGCGCAGCCGCCCTGACCTCCTCGTCGCTCGCCTCCGTCGGGCCTCTCAGCGTCACGATGCTTCGGCACATGCCGCAAGCCTCGCACAGAACGTGACGCTTGACGACGTCACTGGCCATCGATACCGTCACATCTGGCGGAAGGCGGGACCGGCGATCTCAGCAATGCCAAGGGGGCGGCTAATCACTGACGAGCTGAAGCTCTGCCGCGCCTCTTCCTGCGAGCGCGATGTGGTCTCGCTCTTCCTGGGCGACGGCTACCACCCTGGGGGAACCGACCTGACCCGGCGACTGGCCCGCGCCCTGGAGCTGCGCCCGGGGATGCAGGTGGCCGACATCGCCAGCGGCCCCGGCACCACGGCCTTCCTGCTGGCCTGCGAGTTCGGCGTCGACGTCGAGGGCATCGATCTGGCTGACGAGCTGGTGGCCGGTGCGAACGCCGAGGCGGCGGATCTCGACCTCGACGATTGCGTCACCTTCCGCATGGGTGACGCGGCGCGTCTGCCGTTCGAGGACGCGTCGGTCGACATGCTTATCTGCGAGTGCGCGTTCTCCACCTTTCCCGACAAGCCGACCGCGGCGGCGGAGATGGCGCGGGTGCTGCGGCCGGGCGGGCGGGTCGGCATCACCGACGTGGCCCTCGACCCCGAGCGGCTGGACGGCGAGCTCACGAGCCTGGCCGGATGGGTCACGTGTCTCGCCGACGCGAGACCGGTGTCGGCGTACCGCTCGCTGCTGGCCGCCGCCGGTCTCGAGCTGACCTTCGTCGAGGCGCACGACGAGGTGCTGGCCTGCATGATCGAGCAGATCGACGCCCGCTTGGACCCGGTCCGTCTGGACACGGTGCCGGCGCTGGAAGGAGTCGACTTCGAGCTGGCTCGCCAGCGCACCGCGACGGCGGCGCGTGCCGTGCGGGATGGCGTCGCCGGCTACGCCCTCATGGTCGCCGAGAAACCGGACGGCTGACCCTTCGGCCTGATCCTGGGCAAGACTCGGGGAATGGCCATCGAGGACGTCGTCGACGAGCTGTACGGCCTCGACGCCACCGAGTTCGTCGCCGCCCGGGACAAACGGGCCCGGGAGGCCCGTGGTGCCGGCGACCGGGCGCTCGCCGACCAGGTCAAGGGGTTGAAGCGACCCTCGGCCGCCGCCTGGGTGGTCAACATCCTCGTCCGCCACCGCCCCCGGGAGATCGAGCGGCTGTTGCAGTTCGGGCAGTCGTTCCGCGAGGCGCAGGCGAACCTGGCCGGCGACGAGCTGCGCCGGCTCGGTCGTCAGCGACACCAGGTCCTCGGCGCCCTTGGTCAGGAGGCCGGCCGTCTCGCTCAGGAGCGAGGTCAGTCGGTGAGCCAGGCCGTCCAGCGGGACGTGGAGAGCACCCTCGACGCAGCCCTGACCGACGAGAGCGCCGCGAACGCCGTCCGCTCGGGGCGGCTGCTGCGCCCGCTCAGCCACGCCGGCATGGGCCCAGTCGATCTGAACGGCGCCATGGCGGCGCCCGAGATCGGCGTCCGACCGTCGCCGGGGATCGCAGGGCCCGGGCGAGACGACGCCGAGCAGCATCGGTCCCCCGAGGACGAGAAGCTCGCCGCCGCGCGCGAGGCCCTGGAGGACGCCGATGCCGACGTCGAGCGGGCGGGTCACGGCCTCTCGACGGCCGAGCGGGCCGCCGAGGAAGCCCAAGGTCGGCAGGCGGACGCCGAGCGGCGGGTCCGAGCGCTGGAGG
>DASXYV010000097.1:0-2925 GCA_036502305.1 Acidimicrobiales bacterium | reverse complement strand
GCAGCCGAGGATCTCGCCGCCGAGACTTGGCTCGAGGTCGTCCGCGGCCTCCACCGGTTCTCGGGCGAGGAGGCAGGGTTTCGGTCCTGGGTCCTCACGATCGCACGACGCCGCCACATCGACCGGCTTCGCAACCTGTCGCGCCGCGTGCCGGAGGTCAGCTATGGGGAGACGCTCGAGACCGTGAGTGGTGCCGAGGACGCCGCTCTCGCCGTCGAGGAGAACCTCTCGACCGAGGCGGCGCTCCGCCTCATAGCTACCCTCCCGCCGGCGCAGGCAGAGGTGGTGGCGCTGCGTACCGTCGCAGGGCTGAGCGCCAACGCGGTTGCCACGATCGTCGGCCGTCGTCCCGGGGCCGTTCGCACACTGGCTCATCGAGGACTGCGGCAGTTGGCCGAGGAGCTCACCGCCAGGCCCAGAGCCGTGGAGGCGTAGGCCATAAGTTCTCCGGACGACGCCTCCTTCGAGATGCCCGATGGCGGAGCGTTCTGGCCCGGTTCCGCTTCTTCGGACGAGCTCAAGCGACGGCTGCTACCCGCCCACGCGCCATCCCAGCCTCCCGACTCATGTCGGCCTCATCAGGCGACCCGGTTGGCGCGGCACCTGCGCGCTGCGACAGTCCGTGACCCCACCGTGACCCACGGTGCACCTAGACAAACGAAGGGGCCCTCCCTCACTGGGAAGGCCCCTCTGACCTGGGCTTTTGGTGGAGGCGATGGGACTCGAACCCACGAAACCTCTTGACTGCCAGTCAAGCGCTCTACCAACTGAGCTACGCCCCCGAGGGACAACAACTTAGCAAGCGGGGGTCCCGTGAGGCGCCGCCCGGCGGCGCGTAGCGGTCCGATATCGGGGCCGGTCTCCCCGGGCGCCCCGGTACCATCCGGGGCATGGCAGAGGCCTACGACGTCGGCGCCATCGAGAAGAAGTGGCAGGAGCGGTGGGCCGACGACGGCACCTACGAGGTCGATGCCGACGACCCCCGCCCGGCGGAGTACGTGCTCTGCATGTACCCCTACCCGAGCGGGCCCGCGCACCAGGGCCACATCCGCAACTACACCTTCGGCGACCTCGTCGTCCGGTACCACACCATGCTCGGGCGGGCGGTGCTGTCGCCCATCGGCTTCGACTCCTTCGGCCTGCCGGCCGAGAACGCCGCCATCCAGACGGGGGTTCACCCCCGCGTCTTCACCGAGGCCCGGATCGACGAGCTCAAGGCGAGCCTCAAGGCCCTCGGAGCCGTCTACGACTGGCGCCGCGAGCTGCGCAGTCACGACCCCGAGTACATCCGCTGGAACCAGGTCATCTTCAAACGCTTCCTGGAGGCCGGCCTCGCATATCGGGACCGGGCCCCGGTCAACTGGTGCCCGGGGTGTCAGACGGTCCTGGCCAACGAGCAGGTGCTCCCGGACGGCACCTGTGAGCGCTCGGGCGACGTGGTCGTCAAGCGCGATCTGGAGCAGTGGTTCTTCCGCATCACTGCCTACGCCCAGGAGCTGCTGGAGTCCCTCGACGTCCTCGACTGGCCCGAGCGGGTCAAGGTCATGCAGCGCAACTGGATCGGGCGCTCCGAGGGGGTCGAGTTCGACATGGCCGTCGAGGGCCACCCCGACCTGTCGGTGCGGGTCTTCACCACCCGGCCCGACACCAGCTTCGGCATGACCTATGCCGTGCTGGCGCCCGAGCACCCACTCGTCGACGCGCTGACGGTCCCGGAGCGGCGCCCTGCTGTCGACGAGCTGCTGGAGAGAGTGGCCCACAGCACCGAGATCGAGCGACAGTCGACCGAGGGTGGGCTGGAGAAGCGCGGGGTCTTCACCGGCAGCCGCGTGATCAATCCCTTCACCGGTGACCCGGTCCCCGTCTACCTCGCCGACTACGTCCTCTCCAGTTACGGCACCGGTGCGATCATGGCTGTCCCCGGTGAAGACCAGCGCGACTGGGAGTTCGCCCAGACCTACGGCCTGCCCATCGTGCGCACGGTGGCGCCCCCCGAGGGGTGGGAGGGTGAGGCGTACACGGGCGAGGGGGTCAAGATCAACAGCGCCTGGCTGGACGGTCTGGGCATGGACGAGGCGATCGAGGCTGCCATCGGGTGGCTGGAGGCGGAGGGAGTCGGCAGGCGCACGGTCAACTATCGGCTGCGTGACTGGCTGGTGAGTCGGCAGCGCTACTGGGGCTGCCCGATCCCCATCCTCTACTGCGACTCCTGCGGCATGGTGACCGTCCCGGACGACCAGCTGCCCGTGCTCGCCCCGGACGACGTCGAGTTCCGTCCCACCGGGGAGTCACCGTTGCGGTACCACGAGGGGTTCCGGTACGTGTCGTGCCCCGAGTGCGGCGGGCCGGCCGAGCGGGAGACCGACACGCTCGACACCTTCGTCGACTCGTCGTGGTACTTCCTGCGCTTCTGCGACCCGTGGTCGACCGACGTGCCGTTCGATCAGGCCCTGGTTCGACACTGGATGCCGGTCGACCAGTACATCGGCGGCATCACCCACGCCATCCTCCACCTGCTCTACGCCCGCTTCTACACCAAGGCCCTGGCCGACCTCGAGCTCGTGCCACCGGGGCTGCGAGAGCCCTTCACCCGCCTGTTCAACCAGGGCATGATCCGCCTGGGCGGCAGCGCCATGTCCAAGTCCAAGGGCAACGTCGTGGCGCCTTCGCGCTACCTGGAGACCGTCGGCGCCGACTCGCTGCGGCTGTTCCATCTGTTCGCCGGTCCCGCGGTCGACGATGTGGACTGGAGCGACCAGACGGACGAGATCATCGAGGGATGCTCGCGGTTCGTGAACAGAGTCTGGCGTCTCGGGATCGGCGAGCTGCCCGGACCGGAGCCGGCGGACAGGGAGCCGACCGACGCGGATCTCGAGATTCGGCGGGCCACGCACCGCCTCATCGATCGGGTCACCGACGAGTTCA
>DASXYV010000096.1:0-1738 GCA_036502305.1 Acidimicrobiales bacterium | reverse complement strand
CGGCCCTGCCTTGCCCGCGACGAGGTCCTGCGCGAGGCGCCCGACAGCGACGGCGCGCGGTTCCGCGTGCCCCGCATCCTCGGCGAGGAGCCGTGAGCGGCGAGGCGGTGCTCGCCGTCGCCGACGCCGTGCGCCACGGCGACCGCTCGGCTCGGGAGCTGACCGAGGAGCGCCTCGATGCCATCGCCACAGCTGAGCCCGAGGTGCACGCGTTCAACCTGGTCATGGCCGACGCAGCCCGGGCCGATGCGGACGAGGTCGACCGCCGGGTGGCTGCGGGCGAGGATGTGGGTCCGCTGGCGGGGGTGCCGGTCGCACTCAAGGACAACATCTGCACGCGGGGCGTGCCCACGACGTGCTCGTCTCGGATCCTCGAGGGGTGGCGGCCGCCGTACGACGCCACGGTGGTCGCCCGGCTGCGATCGGCGGGCGCCGTGATCCTGGGCAAGACCAACCTGGACGAGTTCGCCATGGGGTCCTCGACCGAGAACTCGGCCTTCGGCCCCACCCGCAATCCCTGCGATCCCAGTCGGGTACCCGGGGGATCGAGCGGGGGGAGCGCGGCAGCGGTGGCGGCTGGCTTCGCCCCGCTCGCCCTGGGGTCCGACACAGGCGGGTCGATCCGTCAACCGGCCGCGCTCTGCGGCGTGGTCGGGGTCAAGCCGACGTACGGTGTCGTCTCCCGCTACGGCCTGGTGGCCTTCGCCAGCTCCCTCGACCAGATCGGGCCCCTGGCGGCCAGCGTCGCCGACGCTGCCGCCCTGCTGGAGGCGGTCGCCGGCCACGATCCCGAGGACTCGACCTCGCTGGCCGAGCCCGCCCCGGCGGTGACGTCGGTCCTCGACGAGGGTGTCGACGGCATGAGAGTGGGCGTGGTGACCGAGCTGATGGATGGCGTGGCACCGGACGTGGCCGCCCGGGTCCGTCAGGCGGCGGACGACCTGTCCGGCGCCGGCGCCCGTGTGGAGGAGGCGTCGGTCCCCGCCGCGGTCCATGGCTTGTCCGCCTACTACCTCATCGCCCCCGCAGAGGCCTCCTCGAACCTGGCCCGCTACGACGGTGTCCGCTACGGGCTGCGGGTCGAGGCGCCCGACATCACGGCCATGTACACCGCCACCCGCTCGGCCGGTTTCGGGTCCGAGGTGAAGCGACGGATCATGCTCGGAACCTACGCCCTGTCGGCGGGCTACTACGACGCCTACTACGGCCAGGCCCAGCGGGTGCGGACGCTCATCATCCGGTCCTTCGACGCCGCCTATGCCCGCTTCGACGCTCTCATCGCCCCGACGACCCCGACCACCGCCTTCGCCCTCGGAGCCAAGACGGCCGATCCGCTGGCCATGTACCTCAACGACGTCTGCACCGTCCCATCGAGCCTCGCCGGTCACCCGGCCATGAGCGTCCCCTACGGATCGGGCGACGGCGGTATGCCGGTGGGCGTGCAGGTCCTGGCGCCGGCCCGCGGGGAGACCGTGATGTTCCGGGTGGGGGCGGCGCTGGAGGCGTCTGCGCCTGGCGACACCTCTGGAGGCGGGTCCGGAGACCAGGCATCGGGTGTGCGCCCGGAGGCGCTGCGGTGAGCAGGGAATGGGAGACAGTCGTGGGCCTCGAGGTCCACTGCGAGCTGTCCACGGCCACGAAGCTGTTCTGCTCCTGCCGGAACGCCTTCGGCGATGAGCCCAACACCAACGTGTGCCCGGTGTGCCTCGGCCTCCCGGGCTCGTTGCCCGTGCTCAAC
>DASXYV010000095.1:0-6871 GCA_036502305.1 Acidimicrobiales bacterium | reverse complement strand
CTCGACGGCGCCGGGATCACCTGCAACCGCAACCAGATCCCCGGCGATCCCCGCTCGCCCTTCGTCACCAGCGGCCTGCGCCTTGGTACCCCGGCGATGACGACGGCCGGCATGGGTGAGCCCGAGATGGGCGAGGTGGCGGCCCTCGTGGGCCGGGCCCTGCGCGGCCGGGAAGACGAGTCGGCCCTGGCTGCGGTGGCCGACGAGGTGAGGGTCCTGTGCGCCAAGTTCCCGCCCTACCCCCCCGTGGGGCACTAGAGGGTCAGGAGTGCTCGACTACGTCGCCGTCCTGGCCGTGGCGGCCCTCGGGACGTACGGCCTGACGTTCGTCGTGCGGCGGCTGGCGCCGAGGGTGGGCGCCGTGGTGCCGCCCGATCCTCGCCGGGTGCACGATCGTCCGACGCCGACGATAGGCGGCGCGGCCATGTTCCTGTCCTTTCTGTTGGCCATGGGAGTGGCCTCACAGCTGCCCCGGTTCAAGCCCATCTTCCAGAGCTCCTCCGAGCCGCTCGGCGTCGTGCTCGGGGCGTCGATCATCTTCATGGTGGGTCTGATCGACGACCTGCGCAATGTGTCGGCCCCGGCCAAGGTGGCGGGTCAGGTGCTGGCGGGCAGCGTCTTGTACTTCCTGGGCGTCACGATGTTCAACTTCAAGGTTCCCTTCGCCGGCTTCATCGTGCTGTCGCCCGATCTCACCCCGCTGCTGACGGTGCTGTGGGTCGTCGGGATCGCCAATGCCGTCAACCTGATCGACGGGCTCGACGGCCTGGCCGCGGGCATCATCGCCATCGCCGCCGGCGCCTTCTTCGTCTACGGCGAGCGCCTGATCGACCTCGGCGTCCTCTCGACGAGCAACATCGGCCCCCTGATCGCCATCCTCGCTGCCGGGGTGTGCGTGGGCTTCCTGCCCCACAACTTCCACCGGGCCAAGGTGTTCATGGGCGACGCCGGCGCCATGTTCCTCGGGCTGCTCATGGCCGCGTCAACAATGGTCGTCGGAGGTCGCACACCTGACGTCAGCGGAGAGACCTACTTCTTCTTCGCCCCCCTGTTCATCCCGTTCTTCATCCTCGGCGTACCCATCCTGGACACCGCCTTCGCCATCGTGCGCCGCATGGCTCGAGGCTCGGGGTTGTCCACGCCCGACAAGGATCATCTCCACCATCGCCTCATCCGCCTGGGCCACGGTCACCGGAGATCGGTCCTCATCCTGTGGGCGTGGACGGCCATCCTGTCCGGCTTCGTGCTCTATCCGCTGTTCACCCGGCACGGCAACGCCATCATCCCGTTCGCCGCCGCGGGGCTGGGGGTGGCCCTGTACACGCTGTTCCATCCCGGGGTGCGCCAGCGGGGCAGCTTCGCCGAGGGTGACGGCAATGGAGAACAGCAGCCGCCGGACACCGAGATCGCCACCCGGGGGGCCCGGCCCGTGGTGGCCGGCGACGGCGACGACACCGACCAACTGGCCGAGGTGATCTCGATCGATGACAGCGATCGGCAGCGCGCCACCCGGCCCGAGGCCGACCCCAAGCGCCGCCGCGGTTGACGCCCTTGCCGCGGCCCCGCGTCCGATCGCGACAGACCGCTCGTTAGCATCGCCGGGATGAGCTTCTCGGACCGGGCGGCCCGCGTCCTTCGGTCGGCCGGTGCCCGAGTCGCCAATATCGTACGGGCCGTCGTCGCTCGCGTGGCTCATGGGCTGCGGTCCGTGCGCCACCCCCGACTGCGATCTCCCGGTGGAGTGGCAGCGGCCGTACTGGCCGTCGTGGTCGTCGCCGGCGCCGTGCTGGGGTCCCTCCACCTGGCGACGGGTGGTCGGGCCCAGTCCAAGCCCCGCTCGACGTCGCCTCTCTTGGTCAACGACCATCAGGTCACCCGTGATGGCGTCACGGCGGGATGGGTGAAGGCCGAGAACGCCAAGCCCGGCGACCGCGGCTGGAACCTGGTCAACACCTCGAGCCAGGCTCCCGGCGCCATCGAGGGCTACGCCGATCACGTGAGCGCCGTGAGTGGTGACACGGTGACGCTGTTCGTGTCCACCGTGGCCCCCACCTTCCATATCGAGGCGTATCGCATGGGATGGTACGGCGGCGACGGCGGTCGCCTGATCTGGCGCTCGGCCGAGCTGCCGGGGACCAAGCAGTCTGCTCCCACCCTCTCCCCGGGCGTCAACATGATCGAGGCCCATTGGACTCCCTCGCTCAGCGTCGCCGTCACGTCTGGCTGGCCGCCGGGCGACTACATCCTCAAGCTTGTGGGCAGCGGAAACGAGCAATCCCGGGTGCCGCTCACGGTGCGCGACGACTCGAGCACCGCCGCCTACGTGATCCAGAACAGCGTGACCACGTGGCAGGCCTACAACCTGTGGGGCGGCTACGACCTCTACGAGGGTCGGACGCCCCAGGGCGGCATGGCCTTCGCTGACCGATCGCGGGTGGTCTCGTTCGACCGTCCCTACGAGTTCGGCTTCGGAGGCGGCGCCGCCGATTTCATCGGCAACGAGCTGCCCATGGTCTCGATGGCGGAGCGGCTCGGTCTCGACGTCACGTACTCGACCGATGTCGACCTGCACGCCGCGCCCGAGAAGTTGCTCCAGCACCGCGCTCTGATCTCGCTCGGTCACGACGAGTACTGGTCCTCGGTGATGCGTCAGGGCGTCGAGACGGCCAGGGACCACGGTGTCAACCTGCTGTTCCTGGGGGCCAACGCCATCTATCGCCACATTCGGTTCGAGCCCTCGCCGCTCGGACCCAACCGGCACGAGATCGACTACAAGTCCGCCAGCGAGGATCCGATCACTCGGATCGACCCCGCCGAGGCCACGTCGGACTGGCCGTCTCCTCCCGTCCCACGGCCCGAGAGCACGATCATCGGGGACATGTACACCTGCAACCCGGTGAAGGCCGACATGGTGATCGTCGACCCCTCGGCGTGGGTCTTCGCCGGGACCGGCCTCCCTCCCGGAGCCAAGGTAGCCAACCTGATCGGCAGCGAGTACGACCGCTACAACCCGAGCCTGCCGGGCCCGCGGAACATCCAGATCCTGGCCCACTCGCCACTGACCTGCCGCAACGAGCAGGACCACTCCGACATGACCTACTACACGGCGCCGAGCGGTGGCGGCGTCTTCGCCACCGGCACCAATGTCTGGGTCGCCGCCCTCCAGGGCGACTGCCCGCCCGGCTCCGCCCCTTGCCCGTCCCTCGTGACCCAGCGGGTGACCGAGAACGTGCTGGCCGCCACCGGCGTCGGTCCCGCGGGAGCGGCTCGTCCCTCGCGGTCGAACTGGACGGCCTTCTACCCCGCCGGTACCGCCACGCGCACGCCGGGCCCCGGCGAGTAGGGGCGGCGGACCCGCCGGTTACCCCGGGTGACAGCTCAGGCTTGCTCGGCCAGCTCGAGGCGGGCGGTCGCCCGCTGCAGGTCCGCCTCGGCCTCGGCGTCGTCGCCCGCGCTCGCTCGCTGCTCGGCCTGCTCCTTGGCCCGCTGCGCCCGGGCCACGTCGATCTCGTCCGGCCGCTCGGCTATTCCCGACAACACGGTCACGGAACCCTCGTTGACCTCGACGAAGCCCCCGTGGGCGGCGAAGCGCTCGCTCCGTCCCTCTCCCACGTCGATGCGCACCACACCGATCTCGACCGTCGACACGTAGGGCTCGTGGCCGGCCAGGAAGGCGATGTCGCCGCCGCCCGAGCGCATCGTCACCATCTCGGCCTGGCCCTCGAACAGGATCCGCTCGGGGGTCACCAGCGAGATCGGAAAGGAGGCCATCAGCCTTCCCTCAGCGTCTTGGCCTTCTGGTGCACGCCCTCGACCCCGCCCACGTTGAGGAACGCCTGCTCGGGGACGTCGTCGAGGTCACCGTTGACGAGCGACTCGAACGACTCGACGGTCTCGCTGACCGGCACGTAGACGCCCTCCAGGCCGGTGAAGGTCTCTGCGACGAAGAAGGGCTGGGACAGGAAGCGCTGGATCTTACGGGCCCGCGACACCGCTACCCGGTCCTCCTCGGAGAGCTCGTCGATGCCGAGGATGGCGATGATGTCCTGGAGGTCGCGGTAGCGCTGGAGGATCTCCTGGACGCGGCGGGCGACGGCGTAGTGGCGGTCGCCCACGATCTCGGGCGCCAGGATGTTGCTCGTCGAGGCGAGCGGGTCGACGGCGGGGTAGATCCCGAGCGACACGATCTGGCGGGACAGCTCGGTCGTGGCGTCGAGGTGGGTGAAGGTGGTGAAGGGAGCGGGATCGGTGTAGTCGTCGGCCGGCACGTAGACGGCCTGCATCGAGGTGATCGAGTGGCCGCGGGTGGAGGTGATCCGCTCCTGGAGCTCGCCCATCTCGTCGGCCAGCGTGGGCTGGTAGCCGACCGCCGAGGGCATCCGGCCGAGCAGGGTGGACACCTCTGATCCCGCCTGCACGAACCGGAAGATGTTGTCCACGAACAGCAGCACGTCCTGGTTCTTGACGTCGCGGAAGTACTCGGCCATCGTCAAGGCCGAGAGGCCCACCCGCAGGCGCACGCCCGGGGGCTCGTCCATCTGGCCGTAGACGAGGGCGGCCTTCTCGATGACGCCCGTCTCCTGCATCTCCAGCCAGAGGTCGGTCCCCTCCCGGGTGCGCTCGCCCACGCCGGCGAAGACCGACACCCCGCCGTGCTGCTGGGCCACGCGGTGGATCATCTCCTGAATGAGGACGGTCTTGCCCACGCCGGCCCCGCCGAACAATCCGATCTTGCCGCCCTGGACGTAGGGCTCGAGCAGGTCGATGACCTTGATGCCGGTCTCGAACATCTGGACGCTCGGCTCCAGGTCCTCGAACTCCGGCGGATCGCGGTGGATGTCCCAGTGGTCCTCGGCCTCGCCGATCGAATCGGTGTCGAGGGGCTCGCCGACGACGTTGAACACGTGTCCCAACACGGCATCCCCGACGGGGACGGTGACACCGCGACCCGTGTTGCGCACGGTCGCCCCGCGGGGCAGCCCGTCGGTGGGCTTGAAGCAGATGCAGCGGACCCGGCCCCCGCCGATCTGCTGGGCCACCTCGGCCGTGACGGTGATGCGCTCGCCTTCGAGCTCCAGGTCCATGTCGACCGCAGTGTTGATCTCGGGGAGCTGGTTGGGCGGGAACTCCACGTCGACGACGGGCCCGGCGATGGCGACGACGCGCCCGTCCGCCCGCTTGACGTCGGTCTCGTTCCTGACGGTGGTCATGTGGTGGCGCTCCTGGGTTCGCTTCGCGGTTCGGTTTGGTGGCCGTCGCCGACCTGGCGCAGAGCCTCGGCTCCGCCGACGATGTCCATGATCTCGGTGGTGATGGTGTCCTGCCGGGCCCGGTTCATGACCCGCCGCAAGGTGGTGACGAGGTCGTCGGCGTTGTCCGTGGCCGCCTTCATGGCCCGCTGGCGTGACGCGTGCTCGGACGCCGACGCATCCAGCAGGGCGAGGAAGAGCTGCGCTTCGATCAGGCTCGGCAGCAGCCGGTCGAGGATCTCCTCCTCGGAGGGCTCGGCGTCGTAGTCGACGCGCCCCTCGGTGTCGCCCCCGCCCTCGCCATCGGCCTCGTGCTCGGTGCGGAGGTGTGCAGGCACGGGAACGACAACACGATGCTCCACCCGCTGGCTGCCGGCGGAGACGAATCGTGTCGAGATCAGCTCGATCTGGTCGACCTCGCCATCCAAGAACGGCCCGACGACCATGTCGGCGACCCGCCGGGCGTCCAGGTACGTGGGCCGATCGGTGATCCCCACCACGGTGTGCTCGACGTCGTAGCCCCGGAACCGGAGGTAGCTCTGGCCTCGCCGACCCACGGTCACCAGCATGCGCTCGTGACCCTCCGACCGATGCTCGGCCAGCACCCGCTCGACGGTCCTGAGCACCTGTGTGTTGTACGCGCCGCACAGGCCCCGATCCGAGGTGATCACCACCAGCGCCACCCGCCGCAGCGGGTCGGGGGGCTCGATGAGACGGTGGTGCCCGGTACCGGGAGCGCCGACGAGATCCGACGCCAGCGAGTCGATGCGCTCCACATAGGGTCGCCCTCCGGCGATCCGCTGCTGCGCCCGCACGATGCGGGAGGCGGCGATCAGCTCCATGGCGCGCGTGGTCTTCCGGGTCGACTGGATGCTTCTGATCCGTCGCCTGAGGACGCGTTCCTGACTGCCGGCCATGGTGCTAGCGGCCCGCCGCCTGCTCGGAGCCGGCGTCGGGCGACGCCGCGTCCGCACCGGCGCCGTCGGCTCCCTCGTTCGCGGCACCGCCCTGGCTCGCCCCGCCGGAGGCGGCCGCCGTGCGGTCGCCTCCCTCGGTCGTCTCGCCGCCAGCCCCGGGATCGAAGCCCTCCTTGAAGTCGGCGATGGCCTTGTTCAGGACCTCCTCGTCTGGCAGCTCGCCCTTGTCACGGATCTGCTCGAGCACGCCCGACTCGTGGCCCCGGAGGAAGGCGATGAGCTCTCGCTCGAACCGCTGCACCGCGGTCACGGGGATGTCGTCGACGAAGCCGTTGGAGCCCGCGTAGATGGCCACCACCTGCTCCTCGACCGGAACCGGGGCGTTGAGCGGCTGCTTGAGGATCTCGGTCAGTCGGTAGCCCCGGTCGAGCTGGGCCTGGGACACCTTGTCCAGCTCGGAGCCGAAGGTGGCGAACGACTCGAGCTCCCGGAACTGGGCCAGATCGAGGCGCAGGGTCCCGGCCACCGCCTTCATGGCCTTGACCTGGGCCTGGCCTCCCACCCGGGAGACCGAGATGCCGACATCGATGGCGGGCCGCACCCCGGCGTAGAACAGGTCGGTGATGAGGAAGATCTGGCCGTCGGTGATCGAGATCACGTTGGTCGGGATGTAGGCCGAGATGTCGCCGGCCTTGGTCTCGATGA
>DASXYV010000094.1:0-4616 GCA_036502305.1 Acidimicrobiales bacterium | reverse complement strand
ACCTGTCCCAACTCGCTGTTCGACCCCGGCGTCGGCACCCAGATCTACAACCGGTATCTGGACGAGCTCATCCTCGCCGAAGAGCTCGGCTTCGACGGGGTCTGCGTGAACGAGCACCACCAGAACGCCTATGGCCTCATGCCCTCGCCCAACCTCATGGCGTCGATCCTCGCCCGCCAGACCAGCCGGGTGCGGATCGCCGTGGTGGGCAACGCCCTGCCGCTGTACGACCCGCCCACGCGGGTGGCCGAGGAGTTCGCCATGATCGACTGCATCAGCGGCGGCCGCCTCATCGCCGGGATGGTGGTCGGCGGTGGTCCCGAGTACTACTCGTCCTCGATCAACCCGGCCCAGGCCCGGGAGCGGTTTCAGGAGGCCCACGACATCATCAAGCGGGCGTGGACCGAGCCCGGCCCGTTCGAGTTCATCGGCAAGCACTACAAGCTCCGCTACGTCAACAGCTGGCCCCGCCCCGTCCAGCAGCCCCATCCGGAGATCTGGATCCCCGGGGTCGGGTCACTCGAGACGATCGAGTTCGTCGCCCGCAACCGCTACGCCTACATGGGTATCCCCTATTTCCACATCGACGTGTTCGAGCGCATGTTCAAGATGATGCGGGAGGCCTGTCAGCGAGAGGGCTACGAGGTCGACCCGCTCCAGCTCGGATGGCTCGTGCCGATCTTCGTCGCCGAGACGGACGCCGAGGCCCGCCGTCAGTACGAGGACCACTTCTGGTACTTCGTCCGCCGTCTCCTACCCGGCATCAACATCTCCCCGCCGGGCTACACCTCCATTCGCTCCTACGAGAACATCCTGAAGGGCGCGAAGACCTTCGCCCTCAACCTGAAGTCATGGGACGAGGTGGTGGCGGGGCAGTACGCCATCGTGGGCTCACCGGACACGGTGACCGAGCGGCTCACCGAGAACCTCCGTCGCCTCGGGCCCGGCAACCTGCTCGGACTGTTCCAGCTGGGAACGCTTCCGGCCGACGCAACCCGGCGAAGCCTCGAGCTTTTCGGCACTGAGGTCATGCCCAGGCTGCGGGCCGCCTTCCCGCCCGACCAGCCTGTGCTCGGCGCGCCGGCGGCGGTGGCCTGATGGGATCCAGCCTCAGCGAGGAGCCGCTCTCGACCCAGGTCGGCACCGTGCAGGTCCTCCGGGCGGGCACTGGCGACCCCGTCGTCTATCTCCACTCGGCCATGGGGGAGGGCGCGGGGATGCTGTTCCTCGAGGAACTTGCAGAGGAGCGTGCGGTGGTGGCGCCCGTCTTCCCCGGCTTCGGCGGGTCCGAGGGCATCGACAGCATCGAGGACATGGACGACGCCGTGTTCCACCTCCTCGACGTGCTCGACCGCCTGGGCCTGTCGTCGCCCGCGGTGGTGGGGCTGTCCCTCGGGGGCTGGATGGCGGCGGAGCTCGCTGTGCGCTACCCCGACCGCGTCAGTCGACTCGTGCTGGTGAACCCGGCCGGGCTGTACATACCAGGCGCCGAGATCAAGGAGCTCTTCGGGCGGCCGCTGCGCGAGCTGGCCGAGGACATGTTCGCCGACCAGAGCCACCCCATGGCCCAGATGATGAGCCAGCTGGACATCATGGCGGCCAGCGAGGTCGAGATCCCCTTCGAGGTCCTGCGTCCCCTGCTCCAGTCCATGGCCGCCACGGCCAAACTGGCCTGGGATCCCTACCTGCACGACCCCAAGCTGGCACGCCGGCTGCACCGGGTCAGCTCGCCCGCGCTCATCGTGCGCGGTGCGCAGGACACGCTCGTGCCCAGGGCGCACGCCGAGGCCTACGCACGCGGGATCTTCAACGCTCGACTGGTGGAGGTCGACGGGGCCGCACATCTGCTGCCCCTCGAGAAGCCCGACGAGCTGGTCGAGCTCGTCGGGGCCCACCTGGGCGCGTAGCTCCGGCTAGTCGCGGGCCCGCATCACGGCGAGGACCACGAGCCCGACCGCGACGGCCATGAACCCGGCGGCGAAGCAGATGGTGGACGCCTTGGTGAGCTTCTCCGTGACGCCCTGGAAGGCCTCGTAGGCCAGAATCGAGTAGGCGAACCCGACGATCAGGAAGCCGGCGGCGGCGAGAAACAGGCCAGGAGCGATGCTCGGCCGGTGCCGGTGGGTCGGCGGTGCCGCCGTCGCCAGCACGGGCTGGGTCTGGGGTCCAGGAGGTCCGCTGCCCCCGCCGCCCGGTCGGGCCGGCCCGCCCGGTTCGCCGGGTTCGCCCGAGGGGTTTCTCGTGGTCGTGCCGGTCATCGTGGCGGTGCCGAAGCCGGACGACGGACCGCCGGTCGTGCCGGTCGGCGCGCTGGGCCCGCCGCCGCCCACCGCCGGGCCGCCCGGCGAGGCGAGGTCCGCGCCGCAGTGAGGACAGAATCGAAAGTCCGAGGGCACCTCATGCCCACATCGTCCGCAGTAAGGCATGACACAACCTTCCTCGACAGGGGTTTGCCCCGCTCCAAGCACCCGTCGCCGTGCAGGGTACCGCGTCACGCCGGCGCCTGGGGTAACCCGTTCCTGGTCGTGCCGATCGTGCCGCCGGGGGCCTGGCGTGGGCCGAGGAGCCCGACATAGCGCGTGGTCAGGGTCGAATATCGGGTTCCGCTAGATGCGTCGTCCCGGAGAGGGCATTCTTGTGTCGTGGGCGACGAGCGGAGGATGCCGATGGGTAGGCACGTGATCCCCCTGGACGCTGGCGCGGAGGCCGAGGAGGAAGCCCTCCGGGTTGCGGACCAGGCGTACGACAAGGCCATGCATGCGACGATGGACGTGGCCAACAGCGAGCTGGAGCGGGCCGAGGCGCTTCGGGTGGCGACCCTCGCTCGCGCCGAAGCGCTCCGAGCGGCGACGGTGGCGCGGGCCGACGCGCTGCGGCGGATCTCCGGCGAGCACATCGATTCGGTACGAGGGGCCGAGGCGGACCGTACAGCAGCGCTCCGGCGCGCCGAGACCCGGTACCAGGAAGCGCTGGAGACAGCGGAGGAATCGGCCACCAAGGCGGTCGAGTACGCGTACGAGGCGGAGATGGCCGCGGCCCAGGCCGCCCACGAGGAGTCGTTGCGCGCGGCGGAGACCGCGGCAGTCAGCGCGATCGCCCGGGCGGCGACGGTGCGCCAGGCCGCCCTTGCCCGGGCCGAGGCCCTCAGGAATGCCAGCAAGTCGCGAGCCGAGACCGTGCGGGACGCCACCAGGGCCTACGAGGCGTCTCTCGACGCCGCCGCCCGGTCCAGGGCGGAGGAGCTGCGCGACGCCACGCGCGAGCAGGACGAGGCGCTGTACGCGGCCACGGTCGCCTACGAGACCGCGCTGCGGGCCGCCCAGGGCGGACCCCCCTCGCTCGATCGGGCCGAGACGACCGCGGGCGCCATCGGTCCGGCACAGCAGCGGGCTCAGGAGGAGGCGAGCCCGTCATCGGGAAATGGCCAGCACGAGCCCATCCCCACCGACGGCAAGACCTCGTGACCTGACGCCTCACGCCCGAGGCTAGGGTGCCGGCCCGATGGGCTCTTCCGTCGGGCCGGCCTCCCAGGGGGGTGCCGATGCGCCGGCCTACCCGGCCGGCGGTGCCGATGCGCCGGCCTCCCGGGCCGGCGGTGGGCTCGGGACGATCGTCGTCGTCGGTGCCTCGCTGGCCGGGTTGCGGGCGGTCGAGACGCTCCGCCGGGCGGGCTACGACGGCCGTCTCCATCTGGTCGGTGCCGAGGACCACCTGCCCTACGACCGGCCGCCGCTCTCCAAGCAGGTGCTGTCCGGTGCCTGGGAGCCGGACCGCATCTGGCTCGAGGACGAGAAGGCGTTCGCCGGCCTCGATGTCGAGGCCCACCTCGGCAGCACGGCGACCGACCTCGACCTCGACGAGCGGGTCGTGGTGCTCCACGGCGGGACGCGCCTCGGCTTCGACGGTCTCCTCGTCGCCACCGGGGCGAGGCCTCGTCACCTCCCCGACATGGCCGACCTCGACGGGGTCCACGTGCTGCGGACCCTCGAGGACTGCCTGAGCCTGCGGCGCGCCTTCGACAAGGGGGCTCGGGTCGTCGTCGTCGGCGCCGGCTTCATCGGCTCGGAGGTCGCGGCCACGGCGCGTTCGCGGGGCCTGGCAGTGACCCTCCTCGAGGCGATGCCGGTGCCCCTGGCGAACGGGCTGGGCGAAGCGATGGGCAGCGTCTGCGGCGAGCTGCACCGCGATCATGGGGTGGACCTGCGCTGCGATGCCGCCGTGGCCGGATTCGACGGCGACGGACGAGTCGAGCGGGTGTGGCTGGTCGACGGGTCCGCGATCGAGGCCGACGTGGTGGTGGTGGGCGTGGGGGTGACGCCCAACACGTCCTGGCTGGACTCGTCAGGGCTGTCGATCAACGACGGCGTGGTGTGCGACGAGCGCTGTGCCACCGGCGCGCCGGGTGTCTACGCCGCTGGTGACGTGGCCCGGTGGCACAACCCGCTGTTCGGCGAGGAGATGCGCGTCGAGCACTGGACGAACGCGTCCGACCAGGGCGTGGTGGCGGCGCAGAACCTGCTCGCCGGACCGGGTGGCGGGCAGCCCTACGCCCCGGTGCCGTACTTCTGGTCGGACCAGTACGACACCAAGATCCAGCTGGTGGGCCATCCCCGACC
>DASXYV010000093.1:0-1571 GCA_036502305.1 Acidimicrobiales bacterium | reverse complement strand
CGATGGGATCGCAACCCTCGGGCAGGGACACCCGCTCGGCCGCCGCCAACATCGCCCCCACCATGCCGACGAGCTCGTCCACCGTCTCGCCCTTGGCCCGGAGGGCCACCACGAAGGCGGCGATCTGGGCCGCGCTGGCCTCGCCGGCCAGCACGTCGGCCAGCGCGGCGGCGGCCTCGTCGCCGGTGAGGTCGTCGCCGTCGAGGAGGCGCCGCAGGACCGGCGACCATCCCCCGAGCTCTGCCAGGGTCGTCACGACCGGCAGTCTGTCGGGCATCGCGGGCTGTCCGTCGGGCTTTGCCATCTGGCCGTCGGGGTCTGCCGGTGGCGCCGAGATCGAGCGGCCAATCTCCGGGTCAGGCGGTGCGGCGCCGCTGGCGGATGATCCGACGGCGCTCCCGCTCGGTGGCGCCACCCCACACGCCCTCCTTCTCCCGGCTGGCCAGCGCGTGCTCGAGGCAGGCCTGGCGCACGCTGCACACGCCGCAGACCGCTTTCGCCTCCTCGGCATCGTCGTCCTCGCCGGGGTAGAAGATCCCGGGATCGATGCCTCGGCATGCGCCGGTCTCACGCCAGCTCTGCTGCTTCATGTGGGGGGTCCGCTTCCTAACATTTCGTGGCGTCCATGGGGGGAACGCGTCCGCGAGGGGAGCTGCCAGGGGTGACCCCCGCAGTATCGCGAAGGGCGCGCGCCGAGTCCATCTGGCCCTGACCAGCAAGAACGCGCCGTTCCAGATCGCTGACGCGCGTCTGACACCCGCGCTCAGCCTCGCAGGTCGGCCAGGAGGGCTTCGACGGTGCCGGCGGGCAGCACGGTCGACTCCTGGTAGTTCGGGTGCTCCAGGGCGAGCTCGACCGGACCGGTCGCGAACGCCTCGACCTGCTCGTCGGAGAGGGCGAAGCCGACGTAGTGGACCGAAGCGGTGATCTCCTCCCGGGTGAGCTGGGTGGCGTGCCCGGGGTCGGGCACGGCGGCCACCACGCTCCCGTCGGCCAGCCGCAGTCGTGGCGCCCGTTCGATGCCCACGAGCCTCGGCAGCCAACCCCGCAACTGTTCCTCGCCCGTCAGCTCGATGAAGAGGGTGGCCGACAGGTGCCCAGGTTCCGGGATGAGCGGGTTGTACGTGTCGAGCTCGGTCTGGATGGCCTCGTCGGTGAGCATGCGCTCGGCCCGGGCCATCTCCTGGATCTGGAACCGGACCGTGTCACGGTTCTCGAAGACGAAGCTGACGATCGGCCCGACCGCCACCCGACGGCCCTTCTTCAGCTCGATCACCCGGTCGCGAAACGCCGTCCGCTCCCGTTCGTAGGCGCGCAGGTCGGCGATGTCCTCGAGGGTGAGCTTGGCGGTCATGGTCGAGGCCTCCTGGCCCGGTGGGCGATGGTGGGATCGGACTGCGGGGGCTGGGCGCCCTGGCCCGGACGCGAGCGTGGGGGGCAGCGGTGAGCTGTCCCCCACACCGATGGGTGAGGCGGGCCGTCCCGCCGAGGGCTGCGACAGGCCGGTGACCCGGGTCCGGACTACTCGGTGACGGACTCGAGGCCCTGGGTGAAGCGGCCGGCATGGGACT
>DASXYV010000092.1:0-6156 GCA_036502305.1 Acidimicrobiales bacterium | reverse complement strand
CTCGCTCGAGTCGGTGGCCCGTCCCGTGGCCACGTTGCGTCGGCTCCGGCGCGAGGCAGGCCGGGAATCGGCGCGCTTCGAGGTGACGGTGGGCGGTCCCGTTGCGACTCGCGGCGACCTCGAGCGCTGGTCCGCAGCAGGGGTCGATCGCCTGGTCGTGTCACCGTGGACGCGCTCCCGACAGGCTGTCGAGGGCATGCGCCGCCTGGCCGATGCCGTGCTCTCGTAGCTCGGGATCCGGTTGCCCTACAATCCACCGAGTCAGATCGGCGGAATGGGGGAAACACATGGGCGGGTCATTGTGGGTCGGCATGCTCGCGCGGCGGCGGCCGGTGGCACGAGCCACGGCGATCACGGCCGTGATGCTGAGCCTGGGGATCACAGGCGTCGCGTGTGGTGGCGGTTCGAGCTCCAGCAGCTCGTCCTCGACCACGGCGGCGGGCACGGTTTCGGCCAGCCAGTGGATCGGCCAGGTGTGCGCGACGCTGACCAATTGGAAGAACGATCTGCAGACGCGGTCCAACAACTTCCAGGCGCAGATCAGCGGGTCGACCGATCTCCAGCAGGCCAAGTCCGGGCTGGTGAGCTTCCTGAACACCGCCGTGCAGTCGACCAACGACATGATCTCCAAGCTCCAGGCCGCGGGCGCCGCGTCGGTGAAGGACGGCCCGGCCATCTCCCAGGTCCTTATCGGGGGGTTCCAACAGATCCAGGTCTCGTTCTCGCAGGCCCAGACGCAGGCCCAGGCCCTGCCGACTGACGACCCGCAGGCGTTCGCCAATCAGGCCAAGGCCCTCGGTACCTCGCTGGACAACGCCGGCAACACGTCTGGAAAGAACATCCAGTCGGCGGTGAGCAAGTACCCATCCGACAAGCTGGACCAGGAGCTCAACGCCAACCCGGCCTGCCAGTCGATCAAGTGACGACGACCTGTCCCGGCCTCTACCATGCTCAGCGGTCCGGTCAGCGCTAGGGGGATCGAGAGATGGCAGGCAGGAAGCCAAGCGGGATCCTTCCCGCGGTGGGGCTGGCCGCCGGGCTCACTCTGGCTGCGTGCAGCGGTGGCGGATCGAGCTCGAGCGGGTCGAGCTCGTCGTCGACCCAGGCCAGCCTCACGGCCAGCCAGTGGGCCAACCAAGTGTGCGGGAAGATCACCGCCTGGGTGGGCCAGCTGCAGAGCAGCAGCAACAACGCAGTGTCGGGGCTGAGCGGCAGCGACCTGCAGCAGATCAAGACCCAGTTCGTGAACTTCCTCGGTGGCGCCGTTGCGTCCACCAACACGATGATCTCGGGCGTCCAGGCCGCCGGGGCTCCGTCGGTCCCCAACGGTCGGGCCATCTCCCAGGGCCTCGTGAGCGGGCTGCAGGGGGTCCAGTCGGCGTTCGCGCAGGCGCAGACCCAGGCTCAGGCGCTGCCCGCCGACAACGCGACGGCTCTGAGCAGCGGGGCCCAGGGGCTGGCCAGCTCTCTCGAGAACGCGGGAAACCAGGTCAAGACGAGCCTGAACTCCCTGGACCAGAAGTACCCGTCCTCGGAGCTCGACGCGGCCCTGAAGAACCAGGCCGCCTGCCAGTCGCTCAACAAGTAGCTCAGGGAGCACGCCGACCTGCCCGTATGCCCCCTGACCTGGGATTTCACCGACTCGTTATTGCTCGTTGTGACCCGGTGTCTCTCGGTGTCCCGCGGACATTTCGCGGACACGGGTCAGGGCTTACGTATCGCCGCGGCCCTCCGCACCGCACGTCGGGCGCGCTCCTCGGGAGTGGGTGACAACGACCATGGGGCCCGGCGCCGGTCGCGAGTGTCGACGCCTTTGCGGTACGCGTCACGCTCCCGCGTGCTGGTTCCTCCCCAGACGCCCTGAAGGCTCTCGTTCGGCCAGGGCGTAGGCGAGGCACTCCCGTTGCACCAGACAACGGCGGCAGGCGCGCGTGAGCGGCTCTGTGGGCTCCCCGCGACCGGGGACGAAAGTCGAGCGTCGCAGGCACCTCCCGCCCGACGGGAGACAACTGCTGCCAGGTGCCGTTCACCTTGGGCTGGGGTTACGGAGCGCCCGATGGCGGGTATAAGAAAACTCCAGCTAGCCCGTCCATTGGGGCACACTCCGCTAGGCGAGCGAAGAGGAAGCTGGGCTAGCCCCTCCCTTGACGGGTGAAGGTGGCCTCGCATGTTGTCAGGCAGGAAAGGCCACCGCCCGGCTTCCCTGCTGGGACTCACACGTTCAGCTGGCCAGGGGGCCGTCGGAGTGAGTGGTGAGCACCTCGTGGCCAGCCTCGGTGATCAGCACGGCGGCCCGCAAACCTGACGGCCATGTCACAGCACTGTTGGAAAGGTACCGACGGCCCCTCGAGGCGTCAAGGTGTACGGTCGCCGCCGTGCCCGCTCTGATCGCCCCCCGATCTCCGAGCGCCGTCACGCCGCCGCGTCGGCCGGGAACCATAAGGCGGACCACGCACATCGAAATGAGCTGGGTCGGTCCGTGGCTTCACCTCGCCGGCGCCGCCCGTGACCTCGAGACGACCGACCGGGAGGCCCGGGTGCGAGACGCCGCCACCCTGGAGGCC
This sequence comes from Acidimicrobiales bacterium, assembly GCA_036502305.1. Lineage (GTDB taxonomy): Bacteria > Actinomycetota > Acidimicrobiia > Acidimicrobiales > AC-9 > AC-9. Next base: position 3,592 of record DASXYV010000092.1, on the reverse strand, counting down.
GAGGTCGATCCCCGCCGGCGCCTGGCGCGACTCCAGTTGGTGCCGGACCGGCCCGAGGCGACGGCGATGGTCGGATCGCGGGTGGGGTCGGGGTTCCGGGCCCAGATGGCCGCTGCCCTGCCGGGGGAGCGCGGCACCCCGCTCGGTGTGCTGCTCGACGACCTGCCCGGGGCCACCCTGATCTCGGGCTACGTGCGCGTGCGCTCCGAGGCCCATGCCGGTCTGCCGCCCGGCTCGAGCGTCCCGACCGCCGCCCTCGATGCCATGACCGACGTGTGCTCGGGTTGGCGCGCCGGCGGTCGGGCCATGGAAAGCGTCGCCAGCGGCGACGGCATACCGCTCCAGGACTGTCCACCGGCGCCCGACCTGGTGGGGGGCGAGGCGAGCTCGGACGGCCTGGGCTGGCACGACATCGGGCTCCTGGCACCCGGCACCATGCGCCGGCGTCGACGGATCGACGTGGGTGGGCTGGCTCCGTGCCCGAACGGCAACGACGACCCGGTCGAGGTCGATGCCATGTTCCGCGACAGCTATGGAGAGCCCGACGGGACCGAGGTGGTGCTGCACGAGTACGGGTTGCAGGCCTCGCTCGACCGTGACGGGCTGGTCGTGCGGTCGATCGAAGCGACGCCGGCGGTCCTGCCGTTCGGGGAGTGCCCCCTGGCGGCGGCGAACGTCGAGGACCTCGTCGGCCGGGCCATCGGCGACTTCCGCGCCGCGGTGCGCGACCAGCTCACGGGCATCAGGAGCTGCACCCACCTGAACGACATGCTGCGGGTCCTCGCGGACGTGGCCTACCTGGCCCAAGAGCACGGCCAGCCCGGGAGGCTGGCCCAAGAGCACGGCCAGCCCGGGAGGCTGGCCCAAGAGCACGGCCAGCCCGGGAGGCCGGCCCAAGAGCACGGCCAGCCCGGGAGGCTGGCCCGGGAGCGATGACCGACGAGGAGGGCATCCGCCGGACGCTGGCCCTGTACTGCCAGCTGTGTGACGACGGGCGCTTCGACGAGTGGGCGCAGCTGTACACCGAGGACGCCGTGTTCAAGGTGATGGGTGCCGTGCATCAGGGTCGCGAGGCCATCAAGGGGTTCATCTCCAAGGCCCAGCCTGACGGGCGACGAGGCAAGCACGTGGCGGTCAACCCCTTGATCGAGGTGGACGGCGACGCCGCCCGGGCGTGGACCGACTACATCTGGGTCGGGCCTGGCACGGGCCAGTTCCCCGTCACCAGTGCCGGCCGGTACCACGACCGTCTGGTCAAGCGGGACGGGCGCTGGCTGTTCGTCGAGCGCCAGATCGTGTTCATGGGCGAAGAACCGCCCGACTGACCATCGGCCCGTCTATAGTCCGGGACTGTCGGCGGCGAACGGGGGGAGACCGTGCGTACTCGCGTGGGTGGGTCGTTGCTGGTCTTCGGGCTCCTGGCTCTCGGGCTGGCGGCGTGCGGCGGGTCCAGCTCGACTTCTACCTCGAGCGGCTCCTCGACGACGAGCACGACGGCAGCTACCACGGCGACGAGCGCGGTCGCCGGCGGCGGTACCAGCGCGGGCTGCACTCAGGCCATCCAGGTTGCCCAGACCCTCGGCCAGCAGATCCAGGCTGCCGGCGGCAACAGCCAGGCGATCGTCCAATCCGTCAAGTCCGCAGTACCGCAGCTCCGGAGCGCGGCCAATCAGGCGACGGGAGCCGGAAAGACGGCCCTCAACAACCTCGCCAACTCGCTGCAGTCGATCGGCAACGGGGCCTCGGGACCGGCGGTTGCCACCCAGATCACGAACGCCGTCACCCAACTGGTGAGCGCTTGCAGTTAGCGTCCCGTCAGGGACGGCCCGGGTAGCCGCCCCCGCCGAAGCGCTCGTCGAGGGCGTCGTAGTCGACGGCGAAGCTCAGCCGCGGCAGCCGGTCGACGAACTCGACCGATCGCGGCTTCTTGTACGAGGCGATGTTGGCCCGGCAGTGTTCGATGACGTCCTCCGCCGTGGCCGAGGCACCATTCCGTAGGACGACGACGGCCTTGATGCTCTGGGTCCACGTCGCGTCGGGTACACCGATGACCGCTGCCTCGGCAACGGCTGGATGACGGGCGATGCAGCCCTCGACCTCGGCCGGGTAGATGTTCTCCGCAGCCGACTTGATGAGCCTGGTCTTCGGGCCCACAAAGCTGATCGACCCGTCGGCCTCCCGACGACCGAGGTCATTGGTGTGGTGCCAACCCCCGGCCTGGCGCTCCGCGTTCACCTCGGGACGGTCGTGGTAACTGGTCATGACCGTCGGACCCCGGGCGACGATCTCGCCGACCTCTCCCGGCGGGACCTCGTTGCCGTCGGGGTCGACGATGCGCACCCGGGAGACCGGTGAAGCTCGGCCCGCCGTGCCCAGGGCGGGTCCGCCCACGGCGTTGAACGTGAGCATGCCCATGACCTCGGTCTGCCCGTAGCCCGCCGGACGGCGGGCCCAGGGGCTGGTGTCGACCGTGATCATCTTGTTCCACTCGGGCCGGCCGGGGAAGCTGCGCAGGCTCTTGAGGTCGTGACGACCGTCGCGGTTGACCTCGATGAGCTGGTCGAGGGTCGGTCCGACGAGGAACGCGCCGGTGCACCGCTCGGCCTCGATCAGACGGCACAGCTCCTCGGCGTCGACGCGCGGGGTGAAGACGTTGGTCCCGGCCAGCTGGAAGGTGGCCATCGTCGTCATGAGGGTCGCGACATGGAACAGCGGCCCGGAGTTCAGGTACACGTAGTCCCAGTCGATCTCCTGGAGCCGGGCCATCATGAGCGCCTGCACGATGACGGCAGTGTGGCTCAAGAGGGCGCCGTTGGGCTCACCGCCGAACGCCGCGGTGTACAGCTGCAGCACGGGCGAGGCCGGATCGACCTCGACGACGGGCTCGTCGGGCACCGCCGACGCCACCACGGCCTCGTAGCCGTCCGGCGCGGTCGTGTCGTGCTGGATCCACGTGGCTGCCGAGTGCGCAAGGTGGCGCGCCTCGCGCACCGTCCGGCCGATCTCGTTCTCCTGCCAGACGACGACCCCCGGTCGCATGTCGCCGATCACGAAGGCCAGCTCCTGAGCCGTCTGCCGCCAGTTGGCGGCGCAGAAGATCGCCCCGGACCGAGCGCCGGCGAGGAGGCACTCGAGAAGGCGGTGGCAGTTCTGCCCCAACCAGAGGATGCGGTCGCCTCGTCCGAGCCCCGCCGCCCGAAACGCGTTGGAGAGCCGGCTCACGCGGGCGTCGAGCTCGGGATAGGTGTACCGATCGCCTTGGCACACCACCGCGGTCTGCTCGGGGTAGTTGCGGCGGTGCTCCGCCAGCACGTCTGCCAGCGTCAGCGCGTGGAGTGTGTCCATTGCGGCTGGAGCTCGTGCTTGAGTACTTTTCCGGTGGCGTTGCGCGGCAGCTGGTCTACGAAGGCGATCCGGCGGGGAACCTTGTAGTCGGCGAGACGCTCCGACAGGAAGGTCCGCAGCTCCTCGAGGTCGAGCACCTGGTCGGGCGCGGTGACCACGAAGGCGGCCAGGTCCTCTCCGAGCACCTCGTGGGGCACGCCCACCACGGCCGCCTCCACCACCACCGGGTGCTCGAGGATGGCGTTCT
>DASXYV010000091.1:0-1811 GCA_036502305.1 Acidimicrobiales bacterium | reverse complement strand
GCGCTCGATCCGCTGGTCATGGGGATCGCCCCGGCCTTCGCCATCCCCAAGGCGTTGGCCCGGGCTGGCCTCGCTCCCCGAGACGTCGACGTGTGGGAGGTCCACGAGGCCTACGCCGCCCAGGCCCTCGGGGTCCTGCGTGAGCTGCCCAACCAGCTCGACGGTTTCGAGGTCCCCGACCAACGCCTGAACCCCAACGGCGGTGCCGTCGCCATCGGCCACCCCTTCGGATCATCGGGGACCCGCTACGTCCTCACGCTCGCGACCGAGCTACGCCTGCGCCAAGCCCGCTACGGCGTGCTCGGCGTCTGCGTCGGGTCGGGTCAGGGAGTGGCGCTCGTCCTCGAGAACCCGCGGGCGGTGTAAGCCGACCCTCGCATCGGCAGCTTCCTCGGCGCCGCGCTCAGCCGACACCGCCCGTCCGCTTGAACAGATCCGAGTGGACTTGCCGAGCCGCCTGTCTGCGCCTACGTGCCTCAGCCGCCCTTCATTGGGCCGACCGCCCGTTGGCTGATCCGAGCTCCCCAAGCACGAGCGCGATGCCTACGGCCCCCAGGACGACGGCACCGGCGCTCTCGACTGCGAGCGAGACTCCGGCAAAGGGAGCGGCCAGGGTGTCCGTGAAGCCGAACAACCCGACATAGACGCTGAGCAGGAGGCCGCCGATGGTGGCGATCATGAACCCTGTAGCTGCCATCACCACCAACAGCCGCCGCCAGGCGACGAGGGCCACCGCCATGATTGCGCCGGCAATGCCCTGAAGGAGGAAGAGCGGGCCTATCGTGGCGATGCTCCGGTACCCGGCGGCCCAGAGGTGCAGGTGGATGGCGGCCGTGGCGGCGACCAGCGCCGCCCCGACGACCACGCCCAGGGTGAGAGCCACCCGTCGGGGCGTGGAGCCCATGGGTCGGGCCACCGCGTAGCCAAGCACTGTCCCCACGGTAGCGCCACCTACAAGAGGCAGCAGCGCAACGAGGGGGGTGACGGAGCTCGTCAAGGTCCCAAACCGAGGGCACGCGCTGACGATCGACGGCGCTGGCGTGAGGTCGCCGATACAGCTCTCAACTTCATCAAGAGATTCGTCAACCCTTGACGGAGGCGCTGTCGTGGACGAGCAGTGTCGGATCGTCGGCGCCCGCCCGCCAGGTCCTCTCGAGCTCTCGCAGCATCGCCGGATACACGATCAGGTGTCGGAACGGCCTGATCGCGGCCATGTAGGCGGCCCCGAACAGGCCGTTCGGCTTCACGTAGACGGCCAGGTGGGCGCGATAGCCCTCCGTCCCGTCCGGGACCTGGGAGATGTGGATGACCCCGTGCACGGTCCGGTTGGCGATCTCCGCCGCCCACTCATTCTCCAGCAGGTACAGCGGGATGAAGGGGGCCGCGGCCGCGTCCGGGCCAGACGGGGCGTCGCGCAGATCCGCCGGCAACCGGTCCCGGAGCGTCGGCACTCTCGACCTGAGGCCGCCGGTCGGTCCGTCCCAGCCGAGGAGCTCGCCGATCTTCCAACGGATCGCGAAGAGCGTGCGGACAGCGAACGATGAGCTTTGCGACGGGTCGTAGGAGGCAATCAGCCGCACCAGCCGTGGGAAGTCGTCCGGGCCGCCGACCCCGGCGAGCGCCCACACATCCTCGAGACGGAAGTCGTGGGTGAGCTCGTGGATCCGCCAGGGGTGGGAGTCGTGCGCGGTGTTCGGGACTCTCATCCGTGCACCTCCTGTGTGGCTTGCCGGTATCCCGTTCGAGGACCGTGCGGCGGCCTTCGCACAGCGCGCTCCAGCAGATAGGGAGCGATCCTTCGATGCAGGGGA
>DASXYV010000090.1:0-6106 GCA_036502305.1 Acidimicrobiales bacterium | reverse complement strand
CCTCCGCCACCCCGATGGGAACGGTCCAGTCACCCTCGGGAACGGGACCTTTGATCAGGCGGTAGGTCTTCTTGTGCTCGAGGAAGAGCACCGGGTCCGGATCGGCAACCGCCTCCCGGAGCATGCCGGCCACGTCTGCGGGTGTCGAGGGCACGACCACCTTGAGCCCGGCGACGTGGCCGTAGAAGGCCTCGATGGACTGGGAGTGATAGAGGGCTCCGTGGACCCCGCCGCCCCAGGGCGCCCTGATCACCAGCGGCACACCGAACGCGCCGTTCGACCGGTAGTGCAGCTTTGCCGCCTCGCTCACGATCTGGTCGAACGCCGAGTGGATGAAGTCGGCGAACTGGATCTCTACGATCGGGCGTCGACCGGCCAGCGCCAGCCCGATCCCGATGCCGACGATCGAGGACTCGGCCAGCGGCGTGTCCATCACCCGGTCCTCTCCGAACGTGGCGTGGAGCCCCTCGGTTGCCCGAAAGACCCCGCCCCGCGGCCCGACGTCCTCGCCCAGGATCAGCACGCGCTCGTCGGAGGCGAGCAGGTCGTGCTGGGCTTGGCGGAGGGCGTCGACGACGGTGCGCTCCGGTCCCGGCCCCGCTGGAGAAGCGTGGTGCGGTCTCGGCGCAACGGGCTCGGCGAGCTCGACGGGTACACCCGGGGTCGGGCGGAGGGGGCGGGCCCACACCTTGGTAAAGGCGGCCGCCGGCTCATTCGCCGTCGCCTCCTCGGCGCGCCGGGCCGCATCCTCGACCTCGGCCTTGACCTCGGCCTCGAGCTCCTCCTCGCGCTGCTCGGAGAGCAGGCGCTGCTCGATGAGGTACTGGCGCATCCGCACCAGGGGGTCCTTCTTGCGCCACAGCTCGACCTCGGCCGGGGTGCGGTAGCTGCGATCGTCGTCGTCGGAGGTGTGCCCGAGGTAGCGGTAGGTCTTGCACTCGACCAGTGCCGCGCCCTCGCCCTTGCGGGCCCGGCGGATGGCCGAGTGGGTCGCGGCGTAGACGTCGATGGGATCGTTGCCGTCCACGATCACGCCGGTCAGCCGGTAGGAGTGGGCATGCTCGGCGATGTTCTCGACCGCCGACTCCTTGGAGAGGGGGACGGAGATGGCGTAGCCGTTGTTCTCGCACACGAACACGACCGGCAGCCGGTGGATGCCAGCGAAGTTGAGCGACTCGTGGAAGTCACCCTTCGAGGCGGCCCCGTCGCCGAAGTAGCACATCACCACCTCGTCTCGTCCCTCGAGCTTGGCCGCCAGGGCCATGCCGACGGCGTGGGGGAGGTGGGTGGCGATGGGTGACGAGCCGCTGATGATCCGCCGCCCGGCGTGGCCCCAGTGGTTGGGCATCTGGCGTCCGCCCGAGCACGGGTCGTCGGGTCGGGCGAAGACGCCGAGGAGCACCTCGTAGGGGGTCATCCCCAGGGCGAGCACGACGCCGAGGTCGCGGTAGTAGGGCAGGACCGGGTCGATGCCGGCGCGGATCGTCCAGGCGGAGCCGACCTGGGCCCCCTCATGACCCTGCGAGCTCACCACGAAGGGGGCTTTGCCCATGCGGTTGAGGGCCCAGGTCTTCTGGTCGAGCACCCGCGCCAGCAGGATGGTGCGGTACATCCCGAGGAGATCGGCGTCGGACAGGCCGAGCTCGCTGTGCCGGTCGTGGATGTGAAGCTCGGCCAGCTCGTCCGGGCTCGTCGAGCGGGCCGGCTCAGCGATCGAGGACAGAGGCCATCACCCCCCTGTGACGGTGGCTCGCGGCGCCTGCGCGGGCCCGGGCCGACCGTACCCCGTCAGGCGGCGCCGAGCCATCTCTTCGGCCACCTCGGTCGTGCTCGCTCCCGTGGCCGTTGCCTCGGTCAGCACCGCCATCGTGGTTTCGAAGATCGTGCGGACCGCGGCATGGGCCCGGTCCAGGCGGTAGCCGACGAGCTCATGGGCGATGTTGATGATCCCCCCCGCGTTGGCGACGAAGTCGGGCACGTAGGCGATGCCGGCATCGGACAGCAGCCGAACGCTTCGGGACTCGGCCAGCTGGTTGTTGGCTGCCCCGACGATGGCCTGGCAGCGCAGCTCGGGGATCCGCGCGGGGGTGAGCACCGCACCGAGCGCGCACGGCGAGAAGATGTCGCATTCGACGGTGTGGGCGCGTTCGGGGGGCGTCGACGGCAGCCCGAGTGTCCTGGTGGCGCGCCCGATGGCGGCACTGTCGACATCGCTGGCGACGACGACCGCGCCCTCGTCCACCAGGTGGCGGGCCAACGTGAGCCCGACCTTGCCCACGCCGCTCACGACGACACGCCGGCCCCGGAGGCTGGGCGAGCCCCACAGGTCGGTGGCCAGCGCCAGCATGGCCTGGAGCACACCCAAGGCGGTGGCCGCCGACGGGTCCCCCGAACCGCCCAGCGACCGGCTGGTGCCCGTCACGTACCTGGTCTCCCGGCGCATGAGGTCCATGTCGGCCTGGGTCGTGCCGACGTCCTCGGCCGTCAGGTAGCGCCCACCGAGGCCGTCGACGTGGCGGGCGTACGCCTGCAGCAGGGCCTCGGTCTTGATACGGGCGGGGTCACCGAGGATCACCGCCTTGCCGCCGCCGAGGTCGAGCCCGGCGACCGCCGCCTTGTAGGTCATCGCCCTGGACAGGGCGAGGACGTCGGCCAGCGCCTCGTCCTCGGAGTCGTAGGGGCGGAAGCGGACACCCCCGAGAGCCGGGCCCAGCCGGGTCGAGTGCACGGCGATGATCGCCCGCAGGCCCGTGGCCTCATCGTGGCAGAACACGACTTCCTCATGGCCATCGTCGGCGAGTCGGTCGAAAAGCTCCACCTGTCGACAGGGTACCCCTGCCAGCCAGGCCTGCCGGCGGCCGGCGAGACCCTTCCTGGCCAGGAACTAGTCGCTTCGGGGCCCCAGAGATGGTCCGCTTGGTCTATCGACCAACAATCGGTCGTGTCGTACCTTCAAGGTAGAAACCGGACCCCTGAAGGGAACTCCATGCCGAACAATCCTCAGACGACACCTACCCGCGACGGGAGCTCCGCTGATCAGGGCCAGCCCGATGCGTTGCTCACGCCGGGCGAAGTGGCGACCTTGTTTCGTGTCAATCCGAAGACCGTGACCCGCTGGGCGCGGGCCGGCAAGCTGACGGCCATCCGCACGCTCGGAGGGCATCGGCGGTTCCGGGCCTCGGAGATCCGCGACTGCCTCGATCGCACCGAGTACGAGGAGGCCTGAGCGGAGGCCTTCGGAGGAGATCCGACCAGCTCGGCGGCCAGTTCGACGACCCGGTGGCGGCCGGGGCGACGGCGGCGGCCCGGGTGGCGGAGCCGCTGGCTCGGCGAGTGTTGGCCGCCTCGCTAGCGGGGCTGTACCTTCGCGGCCCATGGGCGCACCCAATGTGTCGTATTCGGTGTCGATCCGCGTCTCGCTCAAGCACTCCCCTGGAGCCCTCGGCCGTCTGACCACGGCGATCGGCGAGGCCGGGGGGAACATCCTGGGCCTCGACATGATCGACGTCGCCGATGACCGCATGGTGAGGGACATCACGGTGCTGGCGATCGACGACGAGCACGTGGCCCGGATCACCAAGGCCATCGAGGCCATGGGCGAGGTGGCGATCCACAGCGTGCTGGACCGCACGTTCCGCATGCACGTGGACGGCAAGATCGAGGTGACGTCCAAGTCCGCGCTGGCCACGCGCGACGACCTCTCGATGGCCTACACCCCGGGAGTGGCCCGGGTCTGCCTGTCCATCGCCGACAATCCCCCTGAGGTCCACCGCTACACCATCAAGGCCAACTCGGTCGCCGTCGTCACGGACGGGACTGCCGTGCTGGGGCTCGGCAACATCGGGCCGCACGCCGCCCTGCCGGTGATGGAGGGCAAGGCCATGCTCTTCAAGGAGTTCGCCGGCATCGACGCCTGGCCGGTCTGTCTGCGGGCGGACTCCGCGGACGCGCTGGTGGAGGCGGTCGAGCGCCTCGAGCCCGTCTACGGCGGCATCAACCTCGAGGACGTGGCCGCCCCCCGCTGCTTCGAGGTCGAGGAGCGGCTCAAGGCCAGCCTCGACATCCCCGTCTTCCACGACGACCAGCACGGCACCGCCGTCGTCGTGCTGGCCGCCTTGCGCAACGCCCTCCAGGTCGTCGGCAAGGAGATGGCCGACCTCACCGTCGTCATCGGCGGGGCAGGGGCAGCCGGCGTGGCGGTGGGCAAGATCCTCTCCGAGGCGGGCGTGCCGTGCATCATCGGCGTGGACCGCAAGGGCGCCATCTACGCCGGCCGCGGTGACACCGACGTGTCCAAGCTGTGGATGGGCGAGAACACGAATCCCGATCGGCGCAAGGGATCGATGGGCGAGGTGCTCGCCGGGGCCGACGTCTTCGTCGGTGTCAGCGGGCCGGGGCTGGTGACCCGAGAGCAGCTGACCGCCATGGCCGGCGCGCCTATCGTCTTCGCTCTCGCCAACCCGGATCCCGAGATCGCGCCGGAGGAGGCCGAGGGAATCGCCGCCGTGGTGGCGACCGGACGCAGCGACTACCCCAACCAGATCAACAACGTCTTGTGCTTCCCGGGCATCTTCAGGGGTGCGCTCGACGCCGGGGCCACCACCATCACCGAGGCCATGAAGCTGGCGGCCGCCGAGGCCATCGCCGCCACGGTGCCGCCCGACGAGCTCGAGCCCAGCTACATCGTGCCGTCGGTGTTCAACAAGTCGGTCGTCGCAAAGGTCGCCGAGGCCGTCGCCCACGTGGCCCGCGAGGAGGGTGTCGTCCGGGATGCTCCCTCCGGCCCGCTGACGCCAGCGGGCTGACAGCCGTGCCGTAGGTCCACGTGCTTGAGCACGCCGAGGCCACACTGGTGGTCGTCAGCATGCCGGACGTGGCCGCGCGGTGAGAGCATGGCGACCATGCCTGCGGCTGCGGTGATCGACGCATGGATGCAGCACCCGACGCCCCGTTTCCTGGGCCACGACATGTTCGAGTCGCTGCGACGATGGGCGGGGACCGAGATCCCCGTCGAGGACCTGCCGCTCGAGCTGACCGTGGCGGCGATGGACCAGTCATCGGTGGGGCGCGGGCTCATCTCGGCCTGGTACGGACCAGATGGCCCGCTCATCACCAACGACGAGGTAGCCGGCTTCGTCGCGCGCTATCCCGACCGGCTCGTCGGCGTGGCCTCCGTCGATCTCCGCCAGCCGGTCGCCGCCGTGCGGGAGCTGCGGCGAGCCGTGCACGACCTCGGTTTCCGGGCGCTGCGCCTCGTGCCCTGGCTGTGGGGGCTTCCGCCCAACGACCGGCGCTACTACCCGCTCTACACGGAGTGCGTGGAGCTGGGGATCCCATTCTGCACCCAGGTCGGCCACACCGGGCCGCTGCGCACGTCGGAGACCGGCCGCCCGATCCCGTACCTGGACGACGTCGCCCTCGAGTTTCCCGAGCTGGTCATCGTGGGTGGCCACATTGGCTATCCGTGGACCTCCGAGATGGTCGCCGTGGCGACCAAGTACCCCAACGTGTACATCGACACCTCCGCCTACGTCTCCCACCGGTACCCACCCGAGCTGGTGGAGTACCTGCGCGGCCACGGCAGGCGCAAGGTCTTGTTCGGCACCAACTTTCCGATGATCACGCCCGAGCGGGCGCTGGCCAAGCTCGACACGCTCGGTCTCGACGACGAGGTGACAGAGCTGTTCCTCTCGGGCAACGCCCGGCGGGTCTTCGGGCTCTGAGCGGCCCGTTCCACCCGGCCTCTGGCGAGGGCCGCTGAAGATCTGAGTGGTCGGGCGCGGCATCGATCCGCAGACCTCACGCTTTTCAGGCGCGATCTGGGGACAGACGGCCCGAAGGCGTGAACTGCTCAGAAGGTTCAAATTTACTGCTCAGAGGCCGTTTTTGAATTGACCGAGGGTGACCGAGAGAGGCCGCTCATGACCACCGTTGGCCACCCGTTGGGGCACGGATAGTGCACGGATAGTGCACAGCGCCGACTGACCGTATTTGCAAGGTGCTCGGTGGTGATGGAGGTACGGGCCATGGCGTGCACCGCATTACGACAGGCGCTACTGGTCGCGCCATCGTCATCAGATCCTCGGTGCTCAGAACGTGGCCAACC
>DASXYV010000089.1:0-3263 GCA_036502305.1 Acidimicrobiales bacterium | reverse complement strand
GGTGGTAACGCTTATCGCCGCCGCCATCACCCCGTTCATCGTTCCGGTCCCGCACGCCCGAGCAGCGCTGCTCCGGGCGCGAGAGGCGATCGAGCGGGCTCGTCGCAAGGAACCGGGGTGAGCCTCGGCCCGCTGGCGGTGGTGCTCCTCCTGCCGGTGGTGCTCGTGGCCGGCCTGCGCACCCACCGTTGGACGCGTGTCGTCGTTGCCGGCCTGGCAGCTGCGCTCGCCGCTCTGATCTTCTCGACAGCCGCCGTCGTCATTGTCATCGCGTCGCTGCTGGCGCTGATCACCGGGGCGGTGCTCCTGGGCACGGGCGTGCACGCCGTCGGCAGGCCAGGCGGGACCCTCAACGTCGTCGAGCTCGTGGTCGCGGGCCTGGCGGTGCGCTGGTGGCGACGGCATCAGGTTCGACGCTGGTCCGACTCCTGGCCCCGGCGAGCCCGCCAGCGCTGAAACTCTAAGGTCACGAGGACCGCGCACTCAGCTATCTCTCAGGTTGCGGGCGTCTACTGGGACGTGCCACTCGACGCGGGGCCGGGCCGGACCGCCAATGTCCACCCCCCAGCAAGCCGTCGGTGCCTGCGTCGAGTGGCCCAAACAGTCGGAAGTCGATCCCACAGATCGCCAGCGACTCAGAGGAGCCCCCGCCATGACCCTTGACGAGGTTGCCAACCTGTCTCTTCAGCCGGCGCTCGGTCCCCCGGGACCTCGCATCCTCGCCCTCCTGGCCGTCGCAGGTGTCGCCGCGATGGCCTGGTTGTACCGCGCCGCGGCCCAGGGCTGGGCGATGGTCAGCCCGCCTCGACCGCAGGCGATTCCCGTCGAGGTACCGCAGCGGAGGGTGCGCTCACGCCCCGACGTCTGAGGCGAATCTGCAGCGCCTGGGCCGAGCCGGCTCATGCCCCGACAGCGTGGAACCCCCCGTCCACGTGGAGGATCTCGCCGGTCGTCATCGGGAACCAGTCGGAGAGCATGGCCACGCACGCCTGGGCCACCGCCTTGGTGTCGGTGACGTCCCAGCCCAGCGGTGCCCGCTCCGCCCACACCTCCTCGAAGCGCTCGAAGCCCGGTATGGACTTGGCGGCCAGCGTGCGTGCCGGCCCCGCCGCCACCAGGTTGACCCGCACCCCGGCCGAGCCGACGTCCCGGGCGAGGTAGCGGGCGAGTGACTCCAGGGCCGCCTTGGCGACACCCATCCAGTCGTAGACCGGCCACGCCACCCGGGCGTCGAAGTCGAGGCCGACCACCGAGCCACCTCCGGCCGCTTTCATGAGCGGCAGCAGCGACTGGGTCAGGGGCTTGAGCGAGTAGGCCGATATCTGGAGGGCCACCGCCACGTCGTCCCAGTCGGCTCGCATGACGTCACCGCCCAGACAGTCGGGCGGCGCGAACCCGATGGCGTGCAGCACGCCGTCGACCGCGCCCCAGCGTCGGCCCAGCTCCTCGGCCAGGGTGTCGAACTGCGAGGCGTCGGTGACGTCGAGCTCGAGTACGTCCGCCGGCGCATCCAGCTTGCGGGCGGTCCGTCGGGTGATGGACAGGCCTCGCGCCGCGCCCGTCAGCACCAGGTCCGCCCCCTCCGCCTGGGCCAGCTGGGCCACGGCGAACGCGAGCGACGCGTCGGTGAGCACTCCGGTCACGAGGATCCGCTTGCCCTCGAGGATTCCCATCCCACCTCCGATCTCTGGGGGCCGCGGTGACGTTACCGCCGCCGGAGCGGGGGACGACCCGGCCGACGTGGGGTCCAGGGGATACGACGGCCTCGGCCGGCTGTGCAAGGGTGGGCCCATGAAGGTGGGACTCATCGGAGGAACCGGTCCGGCCGGGCGTGCCCTCGCCGCCCGGCTGGCGTCAGTCGGCGTCGAGGTGATCATCGGATCGCGCTCCTCCGAGCGAGCGGAGGACATCGTCGAGGAGATGGCTCGAGAGTGGCCCGACCATCAGCTGCCGATACGGGGGGCGCAGAACGAACAGGCGGCCGAGCCAGAGCTCGTCGTCATCGCCACCCCGTGGGACTCGGCTCCCGCCATGGCGGCCTCGATGGCACCGCTCCTCGTCGACAAGGTGGTTGCCTCGATGGCCAACGCCCTCGTCAAGGTGGGCGACGAGCTGCATCCGCTCATTCCCGCCCGGGGGTCGATCGCGGCCGAGGTCCAGGCTGCCGCGCCGCGCGCCATGGTGGCAGCTGCCTTCCAGCACCTGCCTGCCCGGCACCTCGGCGATCTCGACCATCCGATCGAGAGCGACGTGCTCATCTGCTCGGACCACCCGCAGGCCACCAAGGCGGTGGCCGACCTGGTGCGCCTGATTCCGGGCCTCCGCCCCATCGACGCCGGTACCCTGGCTGCCGCGGCACCGGTCGAGGCCTTCACCGCCGTACTGGCTTCGGTCAACATTCGGTACCGCGCCCGGTCGGCGGTTCGACTCACCGGGATCGATTCGAGCTGACGCTTCGCTTGGAGCCAGATGGTGATGCAGCTGTACGACACCGCCCGGCGCCGTGTGGTGCCCTTCGAGCCGGGCCCGGTCGTCACCATGTACACCTGCGGCATCACCCCGTATGACGCCGCGCACCTCGGTCACGCCGCGGTTTATCTGACCTTCGACATCCTCCAGCGTCGACTGCGCGACCTCGGCCACCAGACCCAGTGCGTGCGCAACATCACCGACGTCGACGACGACATCCTCCGCACCGCCCGGCGGATGGGTGTGCACTACCTCGACCTGGCGGCCGAGGAGATGGCCCGGTTCGACGCCGACATGCGCGCGCTCGGCCTGCTGCCCGCCTTCAGCGAGCCCCGGGCGACCTCCGCCATTCCCGACATCCTGGGGTTCATCGGCATGGTGCTGGAGTCCGGCCACGCCTACCGGGCGGGCGGGGGCGTGTACTTCAGCGTCGACAGCTTCCCCAGGTTCGGCCAGGTCAGTCACCTGGACCGGGACGAGATGCTGCGGCTGGCGGCCGAGAACGGTGGCAATCCCGACGACCCGTACAAGCGCGACCCGTTGGATTTCGTGCTGTGGCAGCCCTCGGCGCCCGACGAGCCGGCGTGGAGCTCATTGTGGGGCGAGGGCCGGCCGGGCTGGCACATCGAGTGCTCCGCGTTGGCGCTACGGGAGCTGGGCACGACCATCGACCTGCACGGAGGAGGGACGGATCTGATCTTCCCTCACCACGAGTGCGAGGCGGCCCAGTCCGAAGCAGCGACGGGCGAGACGTTCGTCCGCCACTGGATGCACCAGGCCCTCGTGGGCCTGGA
>DASXYV010000088.1:0-1978 GCA_036502305.1 Acidimicrobiales bacterium | reverse complement strand
CACGTGCACGAGCAGCCGTGGCCCCAGGCCGACCCCGAGCTGGTGCGCCGCCAGGCCGTCACGCTCGTGGTGCAGGTCAACGGCAAGCTGCGGGACCGCATCGAGGTCGACCCGGCCATCGACCAGGCCGAGGCCGAGCGCCTCGCCCTGGCCTCTCCGAGGATCCAGGAGGAGCTGGCCGGCGAGGCGCCGGCGCGGGTCGTCAGCCGCCCGCCCAAGCTGGTCAACCTGGTGACCGCCCGCTCGGGCTAGCGACTCCGGCCACTGACGCCGGCGTCACCCGCGAGTAACGCCACGCCACTCCCGGTGGTCGAACGTCCATGACCCAAGCTTGGGCTTCCGCGCCCGCCCTGGCGCGGTCGCGCCCCTCGACGCTTCCGACCCGGATCGAGCGAGCCACCGCCAGAGGCGGGACCGCCACGTTCGTCGGGTCCGGCGATCCTGAGCGGGTGAGCTGGGCTGAGCTGCACGAGGACGCCCGGGCGGTGGCGGCCAACCTCCAGCGCCGAGGCATCGGCCTCGGTGACCGGGTCGCCCTCCTGGCCCCGACCTCCCGCCCCCTCGTCACGACCATCCAAGCCGTTTGGCTGGCTGGCGCCACTGTCGTGGTCCTCCCGCTACCGCTGCGTTTGGGATCCGTCGAGGACTTCGTCGCCCAGACCCGGGCCCGGGTACGAAGTGCCGACGTCGGCCTGACGCTGGTGGACCGCGATCTCGCCGCCTTCCTCGATCCCAACCCGGCGGACCCGCCGCTCGTCCTCCTCGACGAGGTGATGGCCGGGCCCGGTCGAGCGGGCTCCAGCGAGCTCGAGGAGCCCGCCCTTGACCCTGCATCGCTCGCCATCCTCCAGTTCACCAGCGGGTCCACGGCCGATCCCAAGGGCGTGATGCTGCCCCACGCCCAGATCGGCGCCAACATCGACGCCATCGGGGCCGCCGCCCACCTCGACGTCGAGCGGGACGTGATCGTCTCGTGGTTGCCGCTGTACCACGACATGGGGCTCATCGGCCTGTTGATGACCCCGATGACGACGGGCACCGATCTCGTGCTGGGTGCACCGCAGGACTTCATGGCCGCCCCCGCCCGCTGGATGCAGTGGATGAGCGACTTCGGGGGCACGGTCTCCTGCGGCCCCAACTTCGCCTACGCCCTCGCCGCCCGGGCCCTGCGGCGCCAGAGTGGGTGGGACCTCTCGCCCTGGCGCGTCGCGCTGAACGGCGCCGAGCCGGTCGACCCCAAGGCGGTGGACGACTTCTGCGCCGCCGGCGCCCCGCACGGCCTGGACCCCAAGTCGATGTTCTGCGTGTTCGGGATGGCGGAGGCGACGCTCGCCGTGACCTTCCCCGAGCCGGGGACGGGGATGACCACCGACATCGTCGACCGCCGGGCGCTCGAGCACGAGGGCTCGGCCGCCCCCGTCGCCGAGGCAGACGAGCGGGGGCGCCGGTTGACCCGTCTGGGTCGGCCTCTCCCCGGGCTGGAGGTCCGCATCGTCGAGCCGACGACCGGGAGCGTCCGGTCAGAGCGCGAGGTCGGGGAGCTGGAGGTGCGCGGGACCTCGGTGACGCCCGGCTACTACCGCCACCCGGAGGCGACGGCCGAGGCGTTCCGGGACGACTGGCTGCGCACCGGCGACCTGGCGTACATGGCCGACGGTGAGCTCGTCGTGTGCGGGCGCATGAAGGACGTCATCATCATCGGTGGCCGGAACGTCTACCCCGAGGACATCGAGCGGGCGGTCGGGACCATCCCGGGCGTTCGCCAGGGGAACGTGATCGCCTTCGGGGTCGAGGGGCGGAAGGGCCGGGAGGGCCTCGTCGTGGTGGCCGAGACGAAGGACGACGACGCCCAGGCCATCCGCCAAGCCGTGGCCACGCGCGTGCGCCACGCTGTGGGCCTGACCCTCGAAGAGATCGTCCTGGTCAACCCGGGCAGCCTTCCGAAGACGTCCTCGGGCAAGCTGCAGCGCTCGTTGTG
>DASXYV010000087.1:0-4395 GCA_036502305.1 Acidimicrobiales bacterium | reverse complement strand
GCCGTTGGCTGCCCTTCTGACGAAAGGGCGACACCGGCGCTGCCACCCCTTCTGGGCCCGTCGCCGGGGCCGCAAACCCGACCACTGTCAGCGCCCGGACCGGCTCGCTCAGGAGCGAAAGTCGAAGGCCACCTTGATGGCGCCGCTCGCGCCCTGATCGGCGAGGGCGCTGAATGCGTCCCGCCACCCCTCGAGCGGGAAGCGGTGGGTGAGCATGGGCCGAATGTCGACCCGCTCCTCGGTGACGAGGTCGAGGTAGTGGCGGAGCCCGTGCTGGCGGCGGCCGTCCACCTCCTCGATCCCGAAGGCGTTGGAGCCGACCAGTCGGATCTCCTTGAAGTAGATCGGCGTCCACTCGAAGCGGTTCGGGGTGCACACGCCGCTCTGCACCAGTGAGCCCCGCGCCGCCAGCACCCGCACGCCGACTTCGAGGGTCTCCGGCGAGCCGACCGTGTCGTAGACGACGTCGACATGTCCGGGGTGGGCCATCGGAAGGCCGGCCCACGCCCGGCGCAGCACCCCGCCGGACCAGCGCGCGATCTCCTCCACCAGGGCTTCGCGGGGCTCGGGCGCCACGACCTTCGCTCCGAGGCGGGCCGCCAGCTCGGCCTGTGCAGGCCACCGGGCCACGGTCAGGACATCGACATCGGGGTACAGAGAGCGGAGGATGGCCGTCGTCGTCGTTCCCAGCGCGCCGGCGCCGTAGACGACGCACCGGCCGCCCCGCGGCGGCGGCGTGCGGGTCACGGCGTGGAGCGACACCGAGAACGGGTCGGCCATCACGGCGACCTCGTCGGGGACGGCGTCGGGCACGGGGACGAGCATCGAATCGTGAGCCGGAAGCCGCGGGGCGAACCCCCCCGTCGCCTCCTTGGCGTTGCCGGTGTGAATGCCGGGAGACAGCCGACCATCCGTGAAGTGCCAGCAGAGGTTGTAGTCACCGGCCTCGCAGGCCGGGCACGGCGGGTCGATCCCCCGCGGCCCACAGGAGAGCCACGGATTGAGCACGACCCGCTGTCCGACATCCAGGCCCCGGGCCTCGGGGCCCATCTCGGCGACGGTGCCCACGACCTCGTGCCCGAGCACCTGGGGGAAGGAGATCAGCGCCGTCATCGAGTTGTCCGAGGCGTCCCCCCCGTCGGTATCCATGAAGACCTGCTTGGCGTCCGAGCCGCAGATGCCGGTCATCCTGGTCTCCAGCACGACCCAGTCGGGCCCGAGGGGGCGGGGCTCGTCGATGTCGGTGATGGCCATGGGTGTGTCGGCCAGCGCCTTGACCAACCGGTTGGCGTCCGCCGCGGGCGCGGACTGTGGCTCCGGGCGAACGCCGAACACCAACCCCCTCACGAGCTGGTCCTCCGTTCCATGAGCGCCGACCCGGCGATGAAGTCGTCGATGGCCGACGTCTTCCCCTCGACGATGGCCTTCATGTCGGGCACGTAGGCCTCGAAGCCGTCGCCCTCGATCGCCGCCACGATGCCTTCGGCGCACTCCTCGGCGGAGACCTTGGGCCCGTCGTAGATCGGGTCCTCGTTGTCGGGAAGCGACCAGATCTCGGTGTCGATGGGGCCGGGATGCACGAGCCTGACCCGCAGCCCGGTCGCGGCCAGGTCGATGGCCATCACCTCCGTCCAGCCGCTGAGGGCGAACTTGCTGGCGCAGTAGGCCGCTTCGTGCAACACACCGAGCCGTCCAGCGGCGCTGGCCACGTTGACGATCGTGCCCTCGTTGCGCGCCAGCATCCTTGGCAGCAGGCGCAAGATCATCCGCACCGGCGACTCGAAGTTCACCCGCATGACGTCGGACACCTCGTCGGGGGACAGGCGGGTCACGTGCCGCCGTTTCGGGATGGCGGCGTTGTTGACCAGGGTGTCGAGGTGTCCGAAAGCGTCCCACGCCTCGACGGCCACGCGCTCGGCGGCAGCCAGGTCACCGAGGTCGGCCACCCACATGCGGGAGCCCGGCGACGACTGGCGGCAGTCCTCCAGCACCTGGGCCAGGCGGTCACCTCGGCGGGCGACGATCCCAACCGTCGCGCCGCGCCTCGCGAGGAGACGGGCGAGGGCGGCGCCGATGCCCGATGAGGCGCCGGTGATGAGCACGTTGCCAGTCGCGGCGCTCATGTGGCGCCGCCGTCCTGCTGCGTCTGCCGCTGCTGGCGGGTCCACGCCGCCGACCCGGCGAGGAACTGCCCGACGTCCTTGGCCTTCTCGGCGGCGATGGCCGAGAACCAGTCCGGGACATAGATCTCGAAGATGTCAGCGTCCAGCTGCTCGGCTATGGCGTCGGCGACGACCTGAGGCGGCAGGGCGTCGATGTCGGCGACGAGCGGGTCGTTGTCGGGCAGCCCGAAGAGCTCGGTGTCGATGATGCCCGGGTTCACCACGTGGAGACGGACACCCGTGTCCCACAAGTCGACGGCCATGGACTCGGACCAGGCGGTGAGCGCAGCCTTCGAGGCGGCGTAGGCGGCCTCGCCCGGCGGCCCCAGTCGGGCGGCTACCGAGGAGATGTTGACGACCCGGCCCTCGCCCCGGTCGAGCATGTGCGGCAGCAGGGCGAGCGTGAGCCGCACCGGCGAGAGGTAGTTGAGGGCCATGACGCCGTCGACCACGTCCGGTGTGAGCGCGGTGACGTGTCGACGCTTCGGCATCCCGGCGTTGTTGACGAGGATGTCAACCCCACCGAGCTCGGCTTCGGCGCGACGGCCGAGCTCGCTGACCTGGCCGAGATCGGACAGATCGGTGACCCACATGCGACAGTCGGGGGATGCAGCCTGGCATTCGGCCAGCACGTCCCGGAGGCGGTCCTCGCGTCGGGCGCAGATCCCGACCGTGGCGCCCCGTTGCGCCAGGCCCCTGGCGACGGCCGCACCGATGCCGGATGAGGCGCCGGTCACGAGCGCCGTCCTGCCTGCGATTGAGTAGCCCATCAGAGGTGTATGACTAGCATGTCAGAGACCGTGGGACCGCCCAGGTGGCGCCGGGACAAGCATGGTGGCTACGCGACGTGAAGCTCGGGATCGCCCTGGGCCGGCTCAATCCGGCCTTCTTCGAGGAGGTGACGGTCGCGGCCGAGGAGCTGGGCTTCGAGTCCGTCTGGCTGCCGGAGCATCTGGTGTTCCCGGTCGAGATGACGCGGTCTCCACGCCCGGGGGAGTCGCACCCGCCTGTGCCGCCCACAACGCCCGTCTTCGACGCCTTCGCGCAGTTGGCGTACCTCGCGGGACGAACCTCGAGGGTGCGTCTCGCCACCCATGTCTACAACCTCGCCCTGCGCCACCCCTTCGTCGGTGCTCGGGCGGTCCAGACCCTCGACATCGTCTCGGCGGGTCGCGCCGAGGTTGGGCTTGGAGTCGGCTGGTTGGAGAGCGAGTGGAAAGCCGCAGGACTCGACTTCGCCACCAGGGGACGGCGCCTCGACGAGGCCATCGATGTGTGCCAGCGGCTGTGGGCCGACGACGTCGTGGAGCACCACGGTGAGTTCTTCGACTTCGGTCCGGTCGTGTTCGAGCCCAAGCCGGTGCAGCGCCCGTGGCCGGCGCTGCACGTCGGAGGAGAGTCGGACGCCGCCCTGCGCCGAGCTGCCAGGGTCGGCGACGGGTGGGTGGGAATGGACCACTCGCTCGAGTCGGTGGCCCGTCCCGTGGCCACGTTGCGTCGGCTCCGGCGCGAGGCGGGCCGGGAGTCGACGCGCTTCGAGGTGACCGTCGGCGGCCCGGTTGCGACCCGCGACGATCTCGAGCGCTGGTCCGAGGCGGGGGTCGATCGACTGATCGTGTCACCGTGGACGCGCTCGCGACAGGCCGTCGAGGGCATGCGCCGCTGGGCGGACCAGCTGATCTCGTAGCGAAGATCGACGGACCCAGGCGGTTTCCCAGGGCTTCATCGGAGGATTCCAGACGCTCCAGGCGACTTTCGTCCAGGCTCAGAATCAGGCCAATGCGCTCTCGACGGCAGATCCAGCAGCGTTCAGCACCGGGGCGCAGGCGCTCGGCACCACGTTGCAGAGCGTTGGGACCGTGGGCGATCAGGTAAGGACGAACCTGGACAACCTGGGCCAGAAGTACTCGTCTTCTCAGCTGAACGGGGCGTTCGACAACTCGGCGGCCTGCAAGTCCCTGAAATGACGCCCCGAGCAGCTCAGCTCGCCCGCACTCAGGGATAGACGAAGGGGGATAGAACGCCCCAGGGCAGCGCCGTGCCCTACCATGCCCGCTCAGCGGACGGACCTGGGAGGATCCAGATGCAATCGTGGTTGCCTGCTCGTCGGGCGGGATCACAAGGGCGTCGGCTGGCCGAGCGGAGCGGGCTCGTTTCGGTGGTTGCTCTCGCGGCAGGACTGACGGTGGCCGCGTGCAGCGGCGGGGGATCGAGCTCGAGCGGGTCGAGCTCG
>DASXYV010000086.1:0-3863 GCA_036502305.1 Acidimicrobiales bacterium | reverse complement strand
CGGTGCCACTGACGTCCTTCTCGGGCACGTCTTTGAACATGTACTCGGCGGGAAAGGCGAACTCCTCCCGCGACTGCGTGTCCTTGGTCTGCCGGGTGATGAAGCGGTAGACCGCCTTGAGGTCGCCGCCCGGGAACCCGATCATGGTGTCGACGATTCCGACGTCACTGGGCATGCTCATGTGTCGTCACCTCTCGTAAGCATCTGCGGAACTCATCTCCGACGGGTAGCGAAACTCCTCAGGGCCTGCTGATTGGCCGCGCTGCCGAGTAGCCGGCTGAAGGCGTCGTTTTCTCGCAGTAAAGCTGCGTCGACCGCGCTTCGCTCGGGCGCACGCATGAGGCGCTTGATCTCCCGAACGGCCTCGGGAGCATATCCAGCGAGGCGCCTGGCCACCTCGATGGTCTCGTCCAGCACCGTGCCCTCGGCGCATGCCCGGAGGGCGATCCCAGCATCGACGGCTTCCTTGGCGCTGATCCACTCGGCGCAGAGCAGGACCCGCGCTGCCTGCTGCCAGCCGAGGCGGGCGGGCAGCAGGTAACTGCTCGCCGCCTCCGGGGGGACGCCGAGCTCGGCGAACGGCGCGCGCAAACGTGCGGTCTCATCGATCAAGACCACGTCACAGTGGGCCAGCAGGGTCAAGCCCAAGCCGACTCCCACGCCGTTGACCGCAGCCAGAATCGGCTTGGGACACCCAAGGAGGGCGTCCATGAGAGCTGGGAAACCACCGGCGACACCGTCGTTCGCCTCACCCGAGGCAACTCGAGCCATCTCGCCGAGATCCTGCCCGGCGCTGAAGGCCGACCCTCGCCCGGTCAAGACAAGGGCACGCACGTCGTCGGCGGCGACGGCAGCCTCGATCGCCTCCGAGACCTCGCGGTACATGGCGAAGTTGAACGCGTTACGAGTTTCCGGTCGGTCGAAGGCGATGACCCGGACGCCGTCGGAGCCCGCGATCTCGATCATGGAGCCGCACTCTCCCACAGGCGGGCGCGATCGGGTGTGGCGGCCATTCGAATATCGTATTCGACAGCGGCGAGGTCATTGAGGGCCCAGGGGCCCGGGCGACCGCTACGGAGGATGCCCGGGATCCATCACGACGAACACACCGCGACAGAAGGGTCGGCTGGGGCCGTCCGCTCAGCCCAGCTCGGCCGCGAGGCTCGACAGGATGTGGGAGCGGAAGCCCTCCCGCATGATGTCGGCGTCGATCCCGTTCGTCACGTAGGCAAACGAGACACCCGATTCGGGGTCGGCCCACGCGACCTGGCCGTGGGCCCCGGCGTGCCCGAACGCCCGGGGCGAGGATCGCCGCCCGAAGGCGGCGTACCGGCGGATGTGCTCGCCGTCGTCGCCGGCCACCACCAGGCCGATGGTGCGGTTGACGGGGACCCCGAGCATCGGCTCGGGGAGGTTGCATCGCACGTTGCTCGTCGCGTCGGCGAGCACTGCGGGGTCCCAGAGGCCGAGGCGGTCGTCCAGGAGGGCCTGGTAGAAGCGGACGATGTCGGCCGCGGTGGCGACGGCCCCGCCACCGGGCACACCGGCGCTCACCACCTCCGGTTGGTCGTAGGCGAGGAGGGGTTCCTCGTGCTCCCGGCCCACGGCGTCGCCGACTGCTTGCAGCGCTGCGATGCCCTCCTGCTGGTCCTTGGCCAGCCCGAGCAGACGCGGAAGCCCGAGCGGGCGGCATACGCGTTCCTCGAGCGAGCCCCAGAAGTCCGGGCCGGAGAGCCGGGAGACGAGCTCGACGAGCACCCAGTGGGCGGAGCCGGCGTGGTACTCGAAGCGGCTCCCCGGCTCCCACTCGAGGTGCCAGCTCGCCATCCGCTCTACCCGGCGCATCGGGTCGGCGCCGGCCTCGGCCGGCATCGGGGCGTTCGGGAACCCCGACGTGTGGAGCAGGACCTGCTCGACGGTGACCGCCGCCTTGCCCTTCCCGGCGAACTCGGGGACGTGATCGGCCACCCGGTCCTCGGTTCTCAGACGGCCCTCGCCGAGGAGCTGCCACACGACCGACGCCACGATCGGCTTGGTGACGGAGAAGACACAGAAGCGTGTCGTCGTCGTCGCCGTCCCGAAGGCCTCGAAGGCGACCAGCTCGCCGTGGCGGGCGACGGCGAGCTGGCAGGACGGCAACCAGCCGCTGTCGACGTCCTGTCTGGCCGCATCGAGCAGGGGGTCGAGATCCATCAGGCCTGAGAAGTCACGGGCAGCGAGGTGAACGGACGGCGACAGGTCACGGATCGAACGGCCGGTTGGTCCACGACCGACCTCTTCGACGCGAGGACGGGAACCAGCCACCGGCCGCCCCGGTCCCACCGTCGGTGGGGATCGTGTGGCCGACGAGGAAGTCGGACAGCTCACTGGCGAGGAAGAGAAGGACGCGGGCCTGGTCGAGTGGCTTGCCCATCCGACCAACCGGGAGGAATGTGGGCCACTTGTCCCGCAGCTCGGGAGGATCGAACCGCTCGAAATCGGACTGCTTCGTCTGGGTGAGGTCGGGAGCGATGCCGTTGACCTTGATGCCCTTGCCCGCCAGCTCGACCCCGAGGCACTGCGTGAAATGGATCGCCGCGGCCTTGAAGGCACCGTACACGCTGTCGGGCGGGTAGCCCCGTAGGCCCTCGATCGAGGAGACGTTGATGATCGTCCCGCTGGCGCGATCCAGCATCGAGGGGAGGAACGCGTGCGTGACCTGCAGGATGTGGAGGAGGTTTACCTCGTACAGCGCCTGCCAGTGTTCGGGGCTGCCCTCGGCGAACGAGGGTGGCAGGTGGACCCAATGGCCGACGTTGTTGACGAGGACATCGACGGGACCGTGCTGGTCGAGCACGCGGTCACGCATCTGCGTGACCTGGGTCGAGTCGCGGACGTCGACCGTCAGCGCCGTCGCTGTTCCGCCGTCAGCGGCAATGCCCTTCGCCACGTCCTCGGAGGCATCGCCGTCGATGTCGACCACGAGCACTGCCGCCCCTTCGGACGCGTACAGCTCCGCGGCTGCGGCGCCGATGCCGGCGCCGGCACCCGTGATCAGAGCGAGCTTGCTCGACAAGAGCGGCTTCATGCGGTCACCGCCGGGGGACCTTACCGCTTTCGGTCAGCCTGCGGCCCCGATTGGTCAGGTCCCGACGGGCCCGACCCCTCTGTGCATAAGATATCCGCCGTTGGTCGAACGGGCTTCGGCCCGGTCGAAACGGGACCGTCCGGGAGGAGCCCTTGTCTGTTGGCCGATCACCCGAGTCGAGTGATCTCACGACGTCGGTCCGGACGCCAGCGCCCGAGCTGGACGATGAGCTGCGACCGTTGGCCGGAGCAGCCCCGGACCTGGCGCTCGACGACTCGACTCTGCCCACCTTGCGCGGCGCGCTGGCCGACATGGTCCCGGCGACCGGGCCGTCGGCCGGAGTGACGCGAACTGACCACCTCGTCGACGAGGGGACGGGAGTCGTCGTCCGCGTGCACCGGCCGGCGGAGGCGGCGGGGCCCCTAGCTTGCGTCTACTCGATGCACGGCGGGGGCTATGTCCTCGGCGACCGAGGGATGGACGATCAGCGACTCGACCATTGGTGCTTGCGCTTCGGGTGTGTCGGCGTCTCGGTCGAGTACCGCCTGGCCCCCGAGCACCCGTTCCCCGCCGCGCACGAGGACTGCCTGGCGGGCCTCGCGTGGGTCTTCGGGCACGCCGTCGAGCTCGGCGTCGACCCGGCCCGGGTGGGTCTTGCCGGCGTCAGCGCAGGAGGAGGGCTGGCCGCCGCCCTCGCCCTGGCCGCGCGGGACCGTGCGATCCCGATCCGGTTCGTGATGCTCGAGGCGCCGATGCTCGACGACCGCCAGATCACGCCCTCGAGCCAGTACGACGA
>DASXYV010000085.1:0-3652 GCA_036502305.1 Acidimicrobiales bacterium | reverse complement strand
GATCTCGTGGGACGGGTCGTTGTTGATCTCCCGCAGCAGGTCGTGCACCCCGTCGAGAATGCGGTCGAAGATGCGCTCGTCGACGACTCGCGGCAGCCACCACGGCGACTCTCGTGCATACCGGGTCCGCAGGCCGTCGCGGTTCTCGTTGAGGAACCGCTCGAAGCCGCGCAGAACCGAGTCGAGCAGCTCCTGATGCCGCTGGTTGGCCGTCATGGTGCGCAGGGCGCGCGCCGCCAGCGGTGCGAGCGGAACCCGTTCGAGGCCGCCCGAGATCTCCTCCTCGATGAGGCGATGGACGTCCTCGTCGCGGACGGCGTCGGCGAGACCGACCACCAGCGTCGCTGCGTGCCCGGCGACGGTCTCGGCGTTCGGGCGCACGGCGAGCCAGTCCGCGGCCCTGGTCAACTGCTGGGAGGACCGTATGCGATCGGTGATGGTGTCCGAGCTGAGGAAGTTCTCCTGCACGAAGCCCCCGAGGGCCGCGCCGAACTGGTCCTTGCGCTCTACGATCACCGCGGTATGGGGGATCGGCAGCCCGAGGGGGTGGCGGAAGATGGCCACCACCGCGAACCAGTCGGCCAACCCGCCGACCAGGGACCCCTCCACCGCCGCCCGCACGTAGGACAGCACGCCATGGTTGCTCCCGGCGACGCTCACGACGACGAAGATTGCGAACATCACCACGAGCAGCCCGGTGGCCTGGCGCTTCTTGGCCCGAAGCTGGCGAAGCCGCTCCCCGTCCTCCCGCCCTGTCGGCTGGGCGGACCGCGAGCGCGCCTCGCGGCGTCCCGACTCTGGCGACGACGGCGAGGCGCCACGACCCGTGCGTGTGTCGAGCGCGCTCATAGAGCTTGGTTCTCATGGTAGGCGCTCCCGCTGACCCCCAGCGACGCGGGCCGCAGCGCGGGCGGCTGATCAAGCCTCGGTTCCACCTTTGGTCGAAATGGGCGGCACCCGCCGGGCCGTGCGCCAACTCTCGGGCACCGTGTCGACAAGAGGTGAGCCACACCACCATCGGAGCGCCCGCCGGTGGCCCCCCGCCGGCGGGCGGCGCTCAGTCGCCTGACTCGATGAGCCCCCAGCGCCGGCGGATGGACCGGTCGGCGAAGGAGAACACGGAGTCGGCCAGGATGCCGATCACCAGGACCACGATCATGAGCGCCAGCAGCGTGTCAGCCTGGGAGAACTGCCGGGCGAACTCCAACCGGGCGCCGATCGATGGCCGGTTGGCCACGATGACCAGCAGCTCCCCGGCCATGAGGCTCCGCCAGGCGAACGCCCACCCCTGCTTGAGCCCGCCCACGAACCCCGGCATCGCCGCGGGCAGGATGACGAAACGGAACAGCCTGAGCCCGCGAGCCCCCAGCACCCGGCCCGAGCGCAGCATGAGGGGCGGGATGTGGTCGATCCCGGAGATGAGGCCGTTGGCGACCGAGGGCGCGGCACCGAGGACCACGACGAAGAGGATCGCCCCCTCTCCGAGCTTGAACAGGAGGATGGCGAGAGGGAACCACACGATCGAGGGCATCGTCTGCAGCCCTGTGATGAGCGAGCCGATGGCCCGCCGCAGCGGTCGGACCCGCGCCACCGCCGCCCCCACCAGCGAGCCGATGAGCACGGCGAGGGCGTAGCCGATCGCCGCCCGCTGCAGGGTGATGCCGATGGCGTGCCAGAAGCTGGCCTGCCCGACCTGGTTGCCGAGCTCCCCGAAGACCGGCAGGGGCCCCGGCAGCACGTAGTCGGGCCGCCAGTGCGACCACACGACGACCTGCCACACGAGCAGGCCCACGCCGATCGCCGCCAGCTTGGGCCACAGAGCGCTGCCGACACGCACGAGCCGGCTGCGCGCCGGGGCGGTGGACAGTTCCAGGGCGTCAAGCCCGGCCAACTCCCGGTCGAGGCTGGACGCCTCGACTGCGGTGGTCGCCGACGCGTCAACCGCCATGGCGGCCCACCTCCTCTCGAAGCCGCGCCGTCACCCTTCCGGCCAGCTCGGAGACCTCGGGCGACTCGATGCGGCGGGGCCGGGGAATGGGCACGTCGAAGGTGGCGGCCACGGTGCCGGGCCGGCTGGTGAACAGCACGATGCGATCACCCAGGCGGGCGGCTTCGCGGACGTTGTGGGTCACGAACAGGACGGTGACGTCCCTGGCCTGCCAGATCCGCTCCACCTCGTCGTGCAGCAGGTCCCGGGTGATGGCGTCCACCGCCCCGAAGGGCTCGTCCATGAGCAGCACCCGCGCATCCTGGGCCAGCGCCCGGGCCAGGGCGACGCGCTGGCGCATCCCGCCCGAGAGCTCGTGCGGCCTCCGTCCTCCCACGCCACCGAGGTGCACGGTCTCGAGCAGCTCGGCAGCACGGGTCTTGCGCTCGGCCCGGGGGACGCCGTTGAGCCGCAGGGCCAGCTCGACGTTCCCGGCCACCGTCAGCCAGGGGAACAGCGCCGCCTCCTGGAACATCAGGGCCGGCCGGCCTCCGCCCGCGTCGAGCTCGCCGGCGCTGGGCCGGTCGAGCCCGGCCACCAGGTTGAGCAGCGTCGTCTTGCCGCAGCCGGACGCACCGACCAGGCAGACGAACTCGCCCGGCCGCACGTCCAGGTTGACCCGGTCGAGGGCGAGCACGGCAGCGCCGCGCTCGCCGAAGGCCCGGGACACGTTCCGGAGCGAGACCGCCGACGGTGTCTCGACGGCGAGGGGCGCCTCGGGGGTCCAGACCCTGTCCGCCAGCTGCCGGGCCATGGCCGTTAGGCCGCCTTGACCTGGGGCTCGTTCACCTGGGCCAGCGCCTGGTTGAGGGGGGTCAGGTTGTAGATGCCCTTGAGGTCGACCGTTGGGAGCAAGCCGACCTTCTGGGCGTGAGCGGCCGAGCCGGCGAGGGAGGATGCGATCGGGTCGTCGGTGATGGTGAGGTCCGGCCACGCCGCCTTGATGACCGCCGGCGACAGCGGCTTGCCCGTGAGCTGGGTCAGACCCTGGTTGACCGCCTGCTGCGCCTCCGCCGGATGCTGGTTCACGAAGTCGTTGGCTCGCACCTGGCCCTGCACGAGTCGAGCCACGGCGTCGGGGTGCTGCTTGAGGAAGTCGGTGCGCACCGCGAGCTCGGTGGTGACGAAGCGCCCGCCGGGCCAGAGGCTCCTCTCGTTCACGAGCACCTTGCCGCCGGTGGCGACCATCTGGCTGACCCACGGCTCCGGCACCCAGGCCCCGTCGATCTGTCCGGTCTGGAAGGCGCGCAGGGCCGTGGCGTTGTCCTGGGGTAGGACCGAGACGTCGCCCCCGCCCTGCGGGTCGCTCGTGAGGCCCTTGCCCTGCAGCCAGTACCTGAGGGCGACGTCCTGGGTGTTCCCGAGCTGGGGCGTTGCCAGCTTCTTCCCCCGGAGGTCCGACGCCGAGTTGATGGTGGGCTTGACGACCAGGGCCGCGCCCCCCGAGGTGGCGCCGGAGATGACGCGGATGGCCTGACCGTGGGACTGCTGGTAGGCGTTGATCGCCGGGTTGGGGCCGAGATAGCTGGCGTCGACCGCCCCCGAGAACAGGGCCTCGACCGCGGCCGGGCCGGCGTTGAAGGTGGCCGTCTGGAGCTTGTCCGGGCCCAGGGCCTGGGCGAAGATGCCCTGCTGAACACCCACGATGGCGGTGGCGTGGGTGAG
>DASXYV010000084.1:0-2130 GCA_036502305.1 Acidimicrobiales bacterium | reverse complement strand
GGCCGAGCTCACCCACGTCTCGAACCCCTACCTGAGCCAGATCGAGCGGGGTCTCCATGAGCCGTCGGTCAGGGTGCTGCGGTCGATCGCCAAGGCCCTGAACCTCTCGGCTGAGACCCTGCTGTCCCAGGCCGGGGTGCTGGAGGGAGAGGAGCAGGACCAGCATGTCGGCGGGAACGGCGACGGGCCGCGGACCGAGACTGCCATCCGCTGCGACCCCGGGCTGAGCGAAGGCCAGAAGGAAGCCCTCCTCGCCGTGTACCGCAGCTACCGCGCCTCCAACCGCTAGGGGCGTTCGGCGATCAGAGTCCCAGCGCCACCCGGGTCACGATGTCCTTCACCTCGGTCGGGGTCAGCCGGTGCCACAGGGTGACGGCCTGCGCGTCCAAGCCGACGAGGTACCGGGGCCGGGGCCAGCGGCCGGCCACGGCGCCGGAGGTGACCCTGGCCACTTGAACGGGGTCACCCATCACCGGTTGCGCCAGCTTCATGCCGGCCATCGTCCGTCGGCCTTCTCCTCGGAGCGGACCGAGCCCACCGACCGGAGCCCCCGGCGGGCCAGCTCCAGCGTCGTGGCCAGCCCGATCCCGGAGTTGGCCCCGGTCACCAGCACCGTGCGGCGCGCTCGATCGCTCACGACACTCGTCCGCTCGCCGGAGCCTGCTCCGTCGACCAGCGGTACCGGGGCAGTTGGCGCCGGGTGCCCGAGCGGGTGAACTCGAGCGGAGGTGTCAGCTCCAGCACCTGCGATCCCGGCTCGTAGAGGGCGCCCTCGATGTCGGCGATGGTCGCCGTGCGAGGGTCGAGGCCGTTGTCGGCCAAGGCGCGCTCATAGGCCCCGCCGAGCTCGGCCCGCAACAGCTCGCCGATGATGCCCGGAAAGGTCTCCGGATCGCTCAGGAGCCAGGCGTGCATCGCCCCGTGGATGGCGACAACCCTCGCGCCACAGCGGCGCCCGGCGTCGCGGGCGGTGGCGAACGGCACGATCAGGTCGCGGTCACCGTGCAGGATCACGACGGGGACGTCCGTCCGTCCGAGGGCCTCGACGATGGGGACGCTGGCCGGCGAGCGGAGGATCGAGCGCGCCGGGCCGATCAGGCGCCAGGGCCGGCTGACGTTCCCGACCACCAGACGGGTCAGCGACCGGGCCAGGCGTGCCGCCCTGGCCTTGTCGTCGACGACGAAGACCGTGCCCGCCAGATCGAGGATCATCAGGGTGGCGAAGAGGCCGAGCACGGGCGGGGCCACTTTCAGCCACCGCATGAGGTCGTCCCAGGGCTTGCCGACGATGGCGTCGATCAGCACCACGCCCGAGGCGAAATCCGGTCGATCGGCAGCCAGCTGCGCGACCAGCCGTCCCCCCATCGAGTGGCCGACGAGGATCGGTCGGCGGATGCCGAGCTCGTCGAGGGCCCGGCCCAGCAGGGCCGCGTAGGCGTCGACGTCACCGCCCTGGACCGGCAGCACCGCTGTCCCGCCGTGGCCGGCGACGTCGATAGCCACCACCTTGAACCCCATGGACACCAGCCTGCTCAAGGTCGGCGCGTAGAGCATGCCGTTGGCGGTGAAGCCGTGGACGACGACCAGCGGCACTCCTCGCCCGGCGACGGCCAGGCTCACCTCATGGCCGTTGGCCAGGCGCATGACGTGCTGGGTCAGGCGTACACGGGGGACCTCGGCGTCTCGCAGTCGGCGCCGCGGACGGGCCATGGAAGGAGCCGCCGCTGGCGCCCACGTCTCCCCATGTGTGGTGCTTCTCATGCGAAGCAGCGCCCCCGGCCGGCGATCCGCATGCGCCGGCCTCCTGGGCCGGCGATCGGCATGGGCTGGCCTCCAGGGCCGGCGATCTGCATGGGCCGGCGTGCTGGGCCGGCCGTGGCCTTCGAGATCGTCAGGCCCCGGCGGCCGCGGCGTCGACGCGGGTCGGCCGCTTGGTGGTGCCGGCAGCCGACCTGGTGCCGGATGTCCTGGGTCGGGCGGGAGCCTTCTTTGCTCGTGGACCTGTCCGCGCCGACCGGGCCTCCGACCCGGCGGAGTCGAGCGCGGCCACGAGCCGCTCGGCATACGCCCGCTGCTGGGCGATCAGACGCTCGCTGAACCCGAGCGTCAGCTTGACCACCTGCTCGGGCG
>DASXYV010000083.1:0-5367 GCA_036502305.1 Acidimicrobiales bacterium | reverse complement strand
ATCCTCACCCGGTACGGGCGGGCGCCGCGGTCAGGGGCGGCGGATGAGGGTCTGCACGATGCCGGGGAGTGCGGCCGGACCGGAGACGGGATCGAAGGCGTCGGACGCGCCGGTCAGGCGGGCGTCCTCCTCGTGGGTGAGCTCCAGGTCGGCGGCGGCGGCGTTGGACTCGAGCTGGGCGACGCTGCTGGCGCCGGGAATGGCCACCACGTTGGGGCGCCGGAGGACCCACGCCAGTGCCACCTGGGCCGCAGTGGCGTCGTGGACCTTGGCGATGTCACGCAGGGCCGCGAGCAGCGGGGCTCCCCGCTCGAGATTCTCGGGGAGGAACAAGCTGGCGAAAGCGCGCATCCCACCGGGGCGGTTCTCGCTGCTGTAGCGGGCGGAGAGGAACCCCTGGCCGAGCGGGCTGTAGGCGATGACGAGGCGGTCGTTCGCTTGCGCCCACTCCAACAGCTCCTTCTCCGGGCGTCGCGCCACCAGGCTGTACTGCACCTGATTGCTCAGCACCGGTGCGCCCAGCGCGGCCTCCGCCCCTCGCCAGTCGCCCAGGGAGAAGTTGCTCACGCCCACGTGGCGCACGAGGCCGGATCGCCGGAGCTGGCGCATGCCGGCCATCGTCGGGCCAATGGGGACGACGGGATTGGGCCAGTGGAGCTGGTACAGGTCCAGGTGATCGACGTTCAACCGACGGGCGCTGCCCCTCGCCCGCTGCTCGACGACGGGGGGGATGGGCATGACGGGAAGGATCTTGGTGGCGAGGAAGACCTCGTCCCGCCGGCCGGCGATCGCCCGCCCCACGATGCGCTCCGAGCGACCGAAGGCGTAGATCTCGGCAGTGTCGATGAGATTGATCCCCAGGTCGAGGGCGCGAGCGACGATGTCGAGGGCGTCGTGCTCGGCGTAGGCGGAGCCGTAGCCCCACTCCCTCGATCCGAATTGCCAAGTGCCCAGCCCGACCGCCGATACCCGGACCCCACCGACCTCCACGTAGCGCATCGGCTCAGCTTATTGCGCTACCTGGGCTGCATCCTCAGGCCCCCGTCGAGTCGGATCACCTCGGCGTTCAGGTACCGGTTCTGGCACAGGTGGAGGACCAGGGCGGCGAAGTCTTCGGGCGTGCCCAGCCGCTTGGGGAACGGCACACCGGCGGCGAGGGCCCGGCGCCCTTCGTCGGGGAGGAGGCCGAGCAGGGGCGTGTCCATGACACCCGGCGCGATCGTCAGCACCCGGATGCCCGATGGTGAGAGGTCGCGCGCCGCAGGAACGGTCATGCCCACGATCCCGGCCTTGGAGGCCGAGTAGGCGATCTGGCCGATCTGACCTTCGAAGGCGGCGACCGACGCGGTGTTCACGATCACGCCTCGCTCGTCGTCGTCGAGGGCGTCGGTCTTGACCATCGCCGCGGCGGCGAGGCGCAGCACGTTGAACGTACCGATCAGGTTGACGTTCACGACGAAGCGGAAGGCGTCGAGGTCGTGGGGCGCGCCGTTGCGGTCGACCAATCGCATGGCGCTGCCGATGCCGGCGCAGTTCACCGCGACGCGCAGCGGGCCGGACTGGGCAGCGTGGTCGACGGCCTCCCCCACCTGGGCGGGGTCGGTGACGTCGGCGGCCACGAACGAGGTGGCGCCCCCCAGCTCCTTGGCCAGCGCCCCGCCGCGCTCGGCGTCGCGGTCGAGGATCGTGCAAGCCGCTCCGTTGGCGACGAGCACACGCGCCGTCGCCTCACCGAGACCGGACGCTCCTCCGCTGACCAGTGCCGCGTTTCCGTCGATGCGCATGGCCAGGAACTCTAGGCCGGCCCGGGAGGCCGGCCCCACGACGTAGCCGCAGGCGCATAGCGCCTAGGTCGGAGGCCCGTAGCCGCCACCACCCGGGGTCCGCATGCGGAGGACGTCGCCCGGGCCCAGCTCGAGGGTCACCTTGGGGGGGAGGGGTCGAGCCCGACCCTCGTCTCCTCCCGGCAGCAGCCAGTTCTCGCCCGGCCCGCCGGGCTCTCCCCCCGCCAGTCCCCACGGCTTGCTGACTCGTCGCTCGGTCACCAGCGAGACCGTGACCGGCTCCAGCGCCTCCAGGTCGCGCTCGATGCCCTCCCCGCCGGGCCAGCGGCCCCGTCCGCCGCTGCCGCGTCGCAGCCGATACTGGCGCACCCTGAGACCGAAGGAACGCTCGAGGGCCTCCACCGGTGTGTTGCGGGTGTTGGTCATGGCGGTGTGGACGCCGCTCATGCCGGTCCGGCCCGGGCGGCCGCCCTGACCCCCGCCGACTGTCTCGTAGTAGACCCAGCCCCGCCCGCCGATCATGACGTTGTTCATGGTCCCCTGCCCGGCGGCGCCCACCCGCTCGGGCGCCGCCTCAGCCAGGACCCGCAGGCACACGTCGGCCACCCGTTGGCTGACCTCCACGTTGCCTGCGCCCACTGCGG
This sequence comes from Acidimicrobiales bacterium, assembly GCA_036502305.1. GTDB lineage: Bacteria > Actinomycetota > Acidimicrobiia > Acidimicrobiales > AC-9 > AC-9. The sequence continues at coordinate 2,939 of DASXYV010000083.1, read as the reverse complement.
CCGGCGGTCGGGCGGCCACGATCGTCCCGGCCGGGGCCACCACTCGCACCGGACGGAGTGCACCGCCGTTGGCGGGGATGGTCGGATCCGTGGCGGCGCGCACGGCGAACGCGACGGCGCTCACCGTGACCGCCTCCACGGCATTGACGTTTCCTCGCTGCTGGGATGACGACCCCGTGAAGTCGAACACCGCTTCGTCCTCGGCGACGGTGAGCTGGACCCTGACCTCCGCCCCCCCGGCCGAGTCGAGGACGTCGGTGAACGACCACGACCCGTCGGGCAGCGCGGCGAGGGCCGCCCGCATGCGCCGCTCGCCGTAGGCGACCACCTCGTCCACCGGCGCGCCGGCGGCGAGGATCTCGGCCATCCGCTCGACCCCGACGCTGTTGGCGCCGACCTGGGCGTCGAGGTCGCCCCTGCGTTCCTCGGGGGTTCGCGAGTTGGCGACCAGGATGGCTTCCACCTCGGGCACGAGACGGGCCGGGGGGATGCGCAAGCCTTCCTGATAGATCTCGGTGGCGTCGGGCGGTATCGAGCCGGCCGCCATCCCTCCGACGTCGGAGTGGTGGGCGCGGTTGGCGACCCAACCCGACAGGACACCGTCGACGAAGCAGGGCGAGACGAGGGTCAGGTCGTTGAGATGGGTGCCACCGGCGAACGGGTCGTTGAGGACGAGCCGGTCGCCCGGCCGAAGCGGCCCATCGAGCTCGCCGACGGCGTCGATGACGGCCCGGACCGACGCCGGCATCGAGCCGAGGTGGACGGGAATGTGCTCGGCCTGGACCAGCAGCTCGCCCCCGGCGGTGAACAGGGCGGCCGAGCAGTCGGCCCGCTCCTTGATGTTGGGGCTGAACGCCGAGCGCCGGAGCACGGCGCCCATCTCTTCGGCCACGCCCGTGAGCCGGGAGATGAGCACCTGCAGCGAGGCCGGGTCGAGGCTCATCGCTTGAGCACCCACGCGCCGTCGGGGGCGACCTCCGCCCGCCAGCCGTCGGGGATCCACAGCGTGCAGTCGGGTTCGGCCACCACGCACGGTCCGGTGGCTGGCTGACGAGTGGGCGGCCGCCCGAGATCTTCCTCGGTGAAGATCGCGGGCACCGTCGCCCTGGCCCGCAAGGCCACCACCTCCACCGGCGCGCCGGGCCTGGAGAACCCGTTCCGTCGGTGGTGCTCGGCCGGGAACTCTTCGGGCGCCGGCACGGTGAGCTCGTGGCTCTGGCCGGCGTAGCGGCAGTCCACCGCCGTCTCGACGACGACGTCCGCACGATCCTCGGCCGCCACTTCGTCGGACACCACTTCCTCGGCAGCATGACGCCCCAGCTCGGCGAGAGCTTGCGAAAGGCCGTCGACGGAGCCGGGCGTCGGCCACGACCGCACGAGGTCGGCTTGGCGCGGAGAGCACAACAGGCCCACGGCCGAGAGCACTCCGGCGCGAGGTGGCACCACGACCGCGGCCATGTCCAGGGCATCGGCGAGGGCGCAGGCGTGGAGCGGGCCCGCTCCCCCGAAGGCGACGAGGGCCAGCGATCGCGGATCGACGCCGCGTTGGACCGACACGACACGCAACGCCTGTTCCATGGCCGCGTCCACCACCTCGATCACGCCCTCGGCGTCCATGGCGCCGTGATCGAGCGCCCTGCGGGCGGCGCGATCGTCCAGGGGGCCGATCCCGGGGAAATCCGTGCCTGCGGGGATGCGCCCGGCGACCAGGTCGGCATCGGTCACCGTCGCGGTCGTGTCCTGGCGTCCGTAGCAGGCCGGTCCGGGGTCTGCCCCCGCTGACTGCGGGCCGACGGCGAGGGCGCCGCCCGGGTCGATGCGCGCGATCGAACCACCACCGGCGCCGATGCTGTGGATGTCGAGAGCGGGGAGCCGCAGCGGCAGACCGGCGATGGTCCGCTGACCGGCCGGCTCGGGGACCCCGTTACGGACGAGGCAGACGTCGGTGCTCGTGCCGCCCATGTCGAACGTGATCACGTCGGGGTAACCGGCGCCCGCGGCAGCGGCCGCTCCAGCCTGGACCCCGCCGGCGGGTCCCGACAGCAACAGCGTGGCCGGCTTCGCCGCCGCCTGGTCGACCGGCACCAGGCCTCCGGCCGACGTCATCACCAGGACGCTGTCCGCCATCGTCGCCAGCCGGGCCAGGTAGTCGCGACACGTGGGACCGAGGTGGGCGCTCACCACTGTGGTCACCGTGCGCTCATACTCCCGGAACTCCGGAGACACCTGGCTCGAGCGCCACACGGGCAACCCCAGCGGGGCCAGGCGCTCGGTCAGCTCGCGCTCCTGGGACTCGTCGAGGTCCGAGTGCAGCAGGCAGACGGCGAGCGCCTCGACCCCTGCCGGTACCGTCGGCAGCTCCCGAGCGAGAGGTTCGAGCTGCGCGCCGCTGGCGTCCAGCCGCCCCGCCACCTCGAGCCGCAGCTCCCGAGGAACAAGGGGCTCGGGCCGGTCGGTCCACTGGTCGTAGAGCGCGGGCCGGTCCTGGCGGGCGATCTCGATCACGTCGGCGAAGCCCAGGGTGGTCACGAGGGCGACCCGGGCGCCGCGCCGCTCCAGCAGGGCGTTGGTAGCGACCGTGGTGCCGTGAGCGAGCAAGTCGGGCCGGCCCACGCGCTGGAGCGCGTCAGCTACAGCCCGCGACGGGTCCCGCGGAGTCGAGGGCACCTTGAGCACGCGCCCGTCGCCGCGGACGACGTCGGTGAACGTGCCCCCGGTGTCGACCCCGACCGCCACCGTCGTCCCGCTAGCCGACGACGGGAGGGCCGTCACCATCCCGGCCCACCTGGGTGCGAGCCGCCTCCACCGCGAGGCCGTCGACGAGGTCGTTGTAGGGATCGGCGGAATGCCCCTTCACCCACCGGAAGGTCAACCCGACCTCCGAGCGCACCAGATCGACGAGCGGCTTCCACAGATCCTGGTTGGCGACGGGCTGTCCC
>DASXYV010000082.1:0-1842 GCA_036502305.1 Acidimicrobiales bacterium | reverse complement strand
CGTCGGAGCGTCGCTCTTCGGCGTCCATCCACTCGCGACCGTCTCGGGTCAGACCGTTCCGGCCCAGGACGCCACGCTTCGCATCTTCGTTGCCGTGGTGTTCGCCATGGTCTCCATGCTCGGCGTCGCGGCCATCGCCCTGTTCGCCTCGGTGCTCACCGACTCGCCCGTCGGAGCCGGGCTGGGAGCCATCGCGGTGCTCGTGTGCTCGGAGGTCCTCGACCTGCTCGACGCCGCCGCCGTGCTCAAGCCGTACCTCCCCACGCACTACTGGCTGTCGTTCGTGGACATCTTCCGATTCCCCATCCTCTGGCACAACGTGACCCGAGGCTTCCTCATCCAGGGTGTCTACATCCTCATCTTCCTCGGGGCCGCCTGGGCTAGGTTCTCGACCAAGGACATCACGAGCTGAGGGGGACAGCGGTGGCCGCCCCGGAGACGAGGTATGCGCGCACCTCAGACGGGGTGCACATCGCCTACCAGGTCTTCGGCCAGGGCGAGATGGACGTGGTGTTCGTGTGGGGGATCTTCTCCCACGTCGAGCTGCTGTGGGAGCACGAGGCGTCCGCCCACTACCTGCGGAGGTTGGGTTCCTTCTCGAGGGTGATCCACTTCGACAAGCGGGGAACGGGACTGTCCGATCGGGCCTGTCCGCTGCCGACCCTCGAGGACCAGATGGACGATGTCCTGGCCGTCATGGACGCGGTCGGCTCCGAACGGGCGGCCCTGATCGGAGGCGGTGATGCCGGCCTGCTGTGCATGCTGTTCGCCGCCGCCCACCCGGAGCGGACGGCAGCGCTGGTGCTGTCGTCGACCCGGCCCCGGATCACCCGCGCCCACGACTTCCCGTGGGGGCCCGATCCCGAGATATGGCACCAGTCTCTCGAATACCTCTCTGACTATTGGGGGCAGGGCGTCAGCCGGGACGTCGCCGCGCCCACACAGGCAGATCCGGCTTCCCGGGCCTGGTGGGCGCGCCTCGAGCGCTACTCGCTCAGCCCCGGCTCGATCATGCCTTTCTGGCGGATGCTCGAACAGACCGACGTGCGCCCCGTGCTGCCCTCGGTGCACGTGCCCACCCTGGTCACACATCGCACCCACGACCCTTACGTCGAGGTGGCCGCCGGCCGCTACGTTGCCGAGCAGATCCCCGGAGCGCACTTCGTCGAGCTCGCTGGCCACGACCACCCCGGTTGGGGGGAGGGCGCGGACACCGAGCTCGACCACATCGAGGAGATGCTCACTGGCGCACGACGGGGTCAGGAGCCCGACCGGGTGCTCGCCACCGTGCTGTTCACCGACATCGTCGGCTCGACCGAGCAGGCCTCGGAGCTGGGCGACCGTCGCTGGCGCGAGATGCTGGCCGACCACGACGAGATCGGTCGCGAGGAGATCGACCGCCACCGGGGCCGCTGGGTCAAATCCACGGGCGATGGTGTCCTCGCCACCTTCGACGGCCCGGCCCGAGCCATCCGCTGCGCCCAACGGCTGGGCGCCCGGACGCGCCAGCGAGGCCTGCGGCTGCGCGCCGGCATCCACACCGGCGAGGTCGAGCAGCTCGGTGACGACATCGGCGGCATCGCCGTGCACATCGCCGCGCGCGTCGCCGCCCTGGCTCCGCCCGACCGGGTGGTGGTGTCGCGCACCGTGGTCGATCTCGTCGCGGGCTCAGGTGTCGGCTTCGAGGACCACGGCGAGCACGCCCTGAAGGGCGTTCCCGGCCGTTGGCGGCTCTTCACTGTCGCCGCATCTCGGCCCCAGTAGCAGGGGTGGGTCTAGGCCGGCCCGGGAGACCGGCCCGGGAGACAGGCCCGGGAGGCCGGCCCGATGACAGAGCCGCAG
>DASXYV010000081.1:0-3704 GCA_036502305.1 Acidimicrobiales bacterium | reverse complement strand
GCTCGCTCCCGGCTCTCATTTCGTCGTTCACGGGGCCATCGACGCCGTCACGCCGCCTCTCGGCGTCTACGACCCGCCCGACCCCGGCAACCCCCTGCACGACAGCAACGCCGTCCCGGAGCCGAGGACACCGCGCAACATCGAGTCCCCGGCCGACGTGCTGGCCCGGGAGATCGCCGAGGCCAAGCGGATGCGCGACACCGCCCAGACCCGGCTGAAGGAGCTGTCCCCGGCCGACCGCCGGGCCGAGCACGACAAGTGGGACGGAGTCGTCCGCCGCCTGGAGGCCGAGCGGCTCAACCACGACATCGACGACATGTACGAGAACGGGAGCAAGGGTGAGTGATCCGACCCCCGAAGAGCGGGCCTCTCGCACTCGCGAGATCAAGGAGGGCCTCCGCGACCGTCTCAACGCCGGGGGCAGCGCCGAGCGGCGCAAGAGCCTGAATCGTGCCCTCGTCGAGCAGCACCAGAACCTGCTGTCGCGCGAGCTGGAGGTGCTGGAGGCCGAGACCGTCCTGGCCCTGACCCGCGCCGCCGAGTGGTCCGACACCGTACGCGAGCTCACGCTGGCCGACCATGAGGGCCGCGCCGACGACATGACCTCGATGCTCCAGACCGAGCGTGAGCTGCACAAGACCGAGGTGAACGAGCTCGGCCAGGAGATCGAGCAGCTCCGCGAGACGACCCGGCTGAACGAGGAGGAGCTGGCCACCCTGCAAGGCGGCCGGGAGATCATCATGCGCCAGCGCGACCATGCCGCGCTGCTGGCCAGTGTCCGGCTCGGGCTCTACCACGTGACCCGGACCCGGCTGCGCAACGCGAGTGAGGTGTCCGAGCATCGCAACGGCCTCATCGCCGACCTGGACGCCCAGAACACCATGCTCCGCGACCGGCTGCGCACCCTCGGCGACGAGAGCTACCTGGACGCCCTGGATTCGAGTTCGTCGTGACCCAGGTCCAGGACATCTCCTTCCTGCGGCACAAGGAGCTCACCGACGCCCTCGGCGAGGTGGCCGACCGCATGGACGCCTTCGTCGAGCGCTACACCGATCACGACCGCGATGAGTGGACGCACGAGGAGGCCGAGACCCTGGAGGAGGCCAAGGCCGTCACCAAGAGTCTCCGCGACGGCGCCGAGGCCATGCTGATCCGGGAAGCGCCGGTCGAGCCTGTCGAACAGGCCCTCACCGACATACGGCTCTTCCTCGCGAGGTACGGCGCATGACGGGCTTCGAGGAGTGGTGGGCGGACTACGAGGGGTCTGCGGACGCCGGAGAGGCCGCTCAGGCGGCCTGGGACGCCGCACTGGCCTCCCGGTGGCCCTCGCCTCCCGAGGCCGCCGTAGAGGGCGACAGGGGCTTCCTGACCTATCTCGGCCGCCCGCTGATGACGACGTACGGCCACGAGATCACCGTCCGGGAGAGCTCGGCGGCCGTGGGGCCGCACGTCTGGCTCTTCATCGACACGCTCCAGGCGCGCAAGATGGGCGTCACCAGTGGCGACCCGCACCTGAACCTCGTCCAGGCGATCGGCCTGCGGATGGCCCTGGAGCAGTTCATCACCGGCGTGGCAGAGCGCTGGCAGGGCGGCGAGCGGATGCTGGCGGAGGCACTGGCCATGGTGATCGACGCCTTCGATCGCCCCGAGGCCGAGCAGAAGATGATCGCCGGGATGACCACCGGCACCGAGGAGGAGCGCAAGAACGCCTGGGACATCTACTTCGCCGGACACCCCGACGTGCGAGCGTCCTACTCCCACCAGAACGGCGGCTGGCCGCCACCCGAGTCCAAGGAGGACTGAATGAGCAGACCCTCTCCCCGCCCGCTCCGCCGCAGTGCGCCGGTACGCGTCGGCCAGGTCTGGGCCGACAACGACAAGCGAGCCAACGGGCGCCTCGTGGAGGTGCTGGCCATCCTCGTCGATGACGGCGTCCAGTACGCCCTCGTCCGGCAGACCCAGGCGCGCAAGGTCGGCGAGGGCGGCCTGAGTGAGCAGAACAGACCCGGCCGCAAGACCCGCATCCGGGTCGACCGGTTCCAGCCCCAGCGCCAGACCGGCTACACCCTCGTGCAGGACGCCCGGCCCGATGACGAGCTGGCTGGCGACGATCTGCGCAGGAGCCGGAGGCTGTCGTGAGCGAGCAGTACCCGATCAGCGAGCTCGACTGCGACGCGGTCATCCGCAACGCTGTGATGCGCAACCTGACCTGCTGGTCGACGGACATGCAGCTCTACTGCGCCCATGACCTACTCGACGTCCGTCATCTGAGCTGGCGCCGTGTGTGGCGCCTCCAGGTGGCGCTGACCAAGATCGGGCTCAGCCTGCGGCCGTGCCGCATGGTCGAGCTCGACATCCATCCGTGGCGCAAGACGCCGGACTACCAGCACCAGGTCATGCTCGATGGCCGCTGGTGGAAGGGCTCCGCCGGATCTCGCGAGCTGGCCCTGCCCGCCGACCCCGAGCGCGTGACGCTCATCCTGGAGAAGCTGGAGGAGTACGGCGCGTGAACGCCCTGGTCTACGACGCGTATGAGATCCACAGCCCGTTCAACGCGCCGGGTATGACCGACGAGCAACGGCTGGCCATCATCGCCTGGCTGGAGTCGCACAGCCTCCGCCCGCTGCACATCTACCGGGTGGAGGTCATGACGGTCGACGCGCCGCTGATCAGGGTGTACGAGTACGTCTTCCCCAAGGGCGGCAACGCGCCGGTCTTCGACGGGAACATGCCTCTGACGCGCGAGCCGTACGACGTGCTGATGATGATCGACCCGCCGTGCCGACCGGACGGCACCCCCTTCTGAGAACGCACGAGAGCGCCCCTGCCGTGATGGCGGGGGCGCTCTGCTGTGTGCGGACGGGCTCAGAGCTCCAGGGCGGCAGCGATGCCCTCCGCCTGCTCCAGGGTGAGCTCCAGCATGCCGCCGAGGCGGGACTGACCGAGGTTGTGGTCGGCCATGACCTTGACGGCCGCGCGGAACCGGTCCTCCTTCACGGCCTCATCCGCCTTCAGGAAGCGCCGGTGGGCGTTGCGGCCGGTGGCGTGCCCCTCCTTGCGGTCGACCTCGAACTCACGGCCGTACGCGCTGACGCCCTCCACCTCGACGGTGGCGTACTTGCGGCCAGCCCAGATCACCTTGGCCGGAGTGCCGATGCCCTCGGTCCAGCCGTTCCAGCGGGCGGTGTTGTAGACGTAGCCGACGTCGCCCTCGCGCAGGGCCTGGTCCACGAGCCGGGTGATGCTCATGCTCACACCCCCGCCGGGACACGGGCCGGGCTGCGGCGGGCCTCGTGCATGATCTCGATGGTGGCCTGGCGGGCCTCGGCCAGCGGGACGCCGAAGCGGCGCGCCAGCATAGGGGCGACCTGGAGGGCGTGCATGCCCACCACGGGCAGGTCGCCGAGGCGGTCGACCGACCAGTTGCCCTCGTAGTGGCGGGTGACGGTGACCCCGTCGACCTCGCGGGTGATCTCGCTCATCGTGTGCTCCTTCGGGGAGACGTCGGCCCCGCCCGGATGGACGGGGCCGACTGCGGGCTAGCGGGTGGCGGCAGACAGGCGCTCGGCGTAGACGGGGAGCGCGGCGCGGACACTGTCGCTCAGGTCGTTGCCGGTCCAGATCGCGTCGGCGTAGGAGAGGTTGTGCGGGGCGACGGCGTACGCCTTCATCGTCTCTGCGTTGGCGAGCACCTCCGAGCGGAA
>DASXYV010000080.1:0-2063 GCA_036502305.1 Acidimicrobiales bacterium | reverse complement strand
TACGTCAAGGTGGAGCACGGGCCAGCGCTGGAGCAGGGCCAGCGGCAGCAGGCGGAGGTCAGGGTTCACGGCGTGGGGGTGCCCGACGGCCGACAGCAGGGGAAGGTCGTACACACTGTCGGAGTAGGCGAAGCTCTCCTCGAGGGAGATGCCGGCGCGGCGCGCCCAGCGGCTGACGGCGGTGAGCTTGCCCCGAGACCACACGAAGCCGTCCACCAGGCTGCCCGTGTAGACCCCGTTCTGCTCGGCATAGCGGGTGGCCACCACGTCGTCAAAGCCCAGGCGCTCGGCCAGCGGAGCGACCAGGTCGTACGGCGTGGTCGTGGCCATCACGAGCGGGTGGCCGGCCTGCCGGTGGTCGGCCAGCAGGGGTCTGGCGTAGGGGCTGACGAGGCGCTCCATGCGCTCGGCGGCCGCCTTGCCAGCCTGGCGGACCACGTCCGCCGGCCAGCCTCGGGCCATCAGCACCGCGCTCCTCGTGAGAGCCATGGAGGGCAGGGTCTCCCCCATGAGCTTGTAGATGCCGAACAGCAGCGCCTCGCCCGGCAGCCGGCGCCCGCCGGTGAGGCCCGCCTCGGCCACGGCCTCGTTGATCGCCGGTCCGCTCGGGCCCTCGAGGAGCGTGCGATCCAGATCGAAGAAGGCGGCTCCCGTCATGCGATCACGCTACTCCCGCACTCGCCCCCAGACGCGGCGAAGGGACCGGCCGGGGGGGTAGCCGGTCCCTTCACTCAGATCCCAGAGGTGCCGGGAGGGGGGATTCGCGGCCCTCTGTGGTCTGGTAACCATTATCGACATCCCGCCACCATCTGTCCAACAGTTATTGGTGATATGTGTCATCATCTGAAGCGATGGACCTGCGCCAGCTGAACGCGCTGCTAGCGGTCGCCGACCACGGCAGCTTCACGGCCGCGGCCGACGCCCTCAACACCGTCCAGTCCAACGTGTCTGCCCACATCGCCCGGTTGGAGCGTGAGGTCGGCGTCGCCCTGGTGGACCGTTCCACCGGCGATCTGACCGAAGAAGGGGAGGCAGTCGCCGCCCGGGCGCGACGCGTGGGTGTCGAGCTCGAGGCGGTCATCGGCGACCTGGCCGCACTCCGCGACGAGGTCGCCGGCACCGTTCGCATCGGCATGGTCGGGACCACGGCCCGCTGGCTCGCCCCCCACCTCCTCCAGACCGCGGCGGCGCGGCACTCCAAGCTCCACCTGGTCGTGGTGGATGGCATCTCCACCTCGTTGGAGCCCCAGCTGGCCACCGGTCAGCTGGACCTGGCCGTGGTCAACCCTCCGGCCCCGACGGCCGATCTCAGCTTCGCCCCGCTGTTCGAGGAGGACCTGGTGCTCGTCGTCCGGGCCAACGATCCGCTCGCCAAGCGGGGACCTCTGGACCTGGCCGAGCTCGCCGGGCTCGAGCTGTTGCTCCCGCTGCCGGGGACATCGTTCCGAGACGAGCTGGACCAGGCCGTCCGACCCCGGGGGATAACGCTCACCCCTCGGGCGGAGCTCGACGGGGTACGGCTGATCGCCTCGCTCACCTTCGACGGGCACGGACCTGCCATCCTCCCTGCCACCGCGGTACCCGAGTACCTCCGGCGGCGGTGGCGTCTCGTCCAGGTGCGGGGGATCCCCCGGCGCCGGATCGGCGTCGCCCAGCGCTCTCGTGGCCTACCGTCGGCCCCGGCGCGGGCATTGCTGGCGATCCTGCACGACGTGGTGACGGACCGGGCGAGCACGCCTGACGAGCTGCACGTGGTGCCCGAGTTGCTCGCCGGACGATTAGGGTTGGCACCTCGACCCGCCCGCCTCGCCGGTGGGTCCGATCCGGGAAGAGGGGTGACGGGCGTGGAGGGGGGCAGTCGGATATCTCCCTCGAGGCGGGCCTGATGACGCGACCTGGTCGCCCCGATCGCCCCCAGGCGGTCGCCCGTCGGCTGGCCTTCCTGCTCGCCGCCAGCCAATCGGTGGCGGCCCGTGTCGACGAGGACGACGCCCTCGAGGCCTTGGCGCGCATCGCCGTCACGGCCATGGCCGACCTGTGCATCATCGACCTGCGTGAGCCCG
>DASXYV010000079.1:0-2306 GCA_036502305.1 Acidimicrobiales bacterium | reverse complement strand
GGTTGGGCGCGAGCTCACGCCCACCTGCCAAGACTCGCACGCCGTCCTCCGCCTCGCGGCGGAGGGCCTGTGCGATCTCCTGGGGAACGACCTTGCCGCCGAAGACCCGCGCGAAGCTGTCACCCACGAGGCCTTCGAGCGCACGCTCGAAGCGCTGTGCGCGCCCCACCCGCGATCCCTCCTCACGACGTCCGTCGTCCGACATCACCCCGCCCGGAGTGTCGCCACTTCCGAGGGGCTTATTGATGGTATCGGTCCATGCGTTCGGCGCGTTGACCTCCTTCGGGGTGGGCCACGAAGCGCGTGCTACGGTCGTCGCCGTCGATCACCGCGGGAGCGGGTCGATACCACTCCGGGCGAGTGGCGGAATGGCAGACGCGCACGGTTCAGGTCCGTGTATCCGAAAGGATGTGGGGGTTCAACTCCCCCCTCGCCCACACACTTCCCACGCAGGCAGGCTGTGGCCATGGAGCCCGCCCACAAGGTCTGCGATCTCACCGGCCCCGGCATCACCGACCGCTTCGGCGTCGGCGGGACCGACCTCGGCGCCATGGTCAGGGCGCCGGACGGTCCCCTCCTGTCGGTGTTCGGTGACACCTTCGAGAACGCGGGCGTCGGCGGACCCGGATGGCGGTCCCCGATCATCCTGTTCGCCGACCCCGCATCCCGTCCCGACGGCCTGCGCTGGACCGGCTCCGCAGGCCCGGGCGAGTACGCCTACCAGGTCGTCGACTACACCCATCACGGCTACCGGCGGGTCGGGCGCAGCGTCTTCGCCTGGCGCCAGATCTCCACGGTGCTGCCGACGGACCTGATCACGATCGGGAACGACGTGTTCCTGCACGTCATGGCCTGTCGCGGGCTGGGCAACCCCCGCGCGACCGAACTGCACGTCTCCCACGACGGCGGGCGCACCTGGGACCCGGCGGGCTGCCGCTGGCCCGGGGCGCACCTCGGCGGGCTCTTCCAGATGCTGACGTGGGAGATCGACCCGGCCGGGGAGTGGGTGTACGCCCTCACGACGGGGTTCCAGCGCGACCGTGGCCTGCTCCTCCAGCGCGTCCGCCCCGACCGCCTCGCCGACGCGGCCGCGTGGGAGGGCTGGGGCTGGGACGGCGCGACGTGGGGCTGGGGGCGCGCCCCGACCGAGGTCCTCCCCGGGGCGTTCGGCGAGATGTCCCTGCGACGGGTCCCGGACGCGTCCGGGCGCGAGTGGTGGCTGCTCGTCGTCTTCGACGCCGGGAACTACCGCATCGACGCCTACCTGCTCGACCACCCGACGGCGAACCTCCACGCGGCGCCACGGACGACGCTGGTGCAGGGCTGCGGATGGGACGACGAGGACCACGGCGCCGGGCGTGTCGCGCAGCTCTACGGCGGCTACACGGTCCCCGGCTCGACGCTGGCCGACCTCGACGTCGTCGTCAGCCAGTGGAACACCGCGACCAACTGGCCCTACAAGGCGATGCAGTTCCATGCGGACGTGTCGTCGTTGGTGCCTGCCTGACGCGCCGCCCGGAGATCAGGAGCACTGGGCGCAGCTCGGCCGTTGGCTGAGCCTGCCTCCTGTGCTGGTGATCAGCGCAGCTACCGGCCGGAGCCGCCGGTCCAGTCGGCGCCCGCGCCCTCGACGACGGGGGAGCGGCCGAGCAGCGGCCGCCACCAGGCCTCGTTGGCGCGGTACCAGGCCACCGTGTCGGCGATCCCGTCGGTCCAGGTCACCGCGGGGGCCCAGCCGAGCTCGGTGCGCAGCTTGGTGGAGTCGAGCAGGTAGCGCCGGTCGTGGCTGGGCCGGTCGGGGACGATCGTCTTGAGCTCGGGCCCGAGCTCGAGGGCGCCGAGCACGGTGTCGGCGATGCCCTCGATGTCGACCTCGACCCCGGAGCCGACGTTGTAGGTCTCGCCGGCGCGCCCGTGGTGGATGACCCGGTCGATCGCCGAGGCGTGGTCGGAGACATGCAGCCACTCGCGGCGGTTCTTGGTGCTCGCGTAGAGCGGGAGCGGTTCGCCGGCCAGGGCGCGGGTGGTGAACAGCGGGATGACCTTCTCGGGGAACTGGAAGGGCCCGTAGTTGTTGGAGCAGTTGGTGATGGTGACCGGGATGTCGTAGGTCAGCCCGTAGGCGCGGACCACGTGGTCGCCGCCGGCCTTGGCCGCGTTGTACGGGGTCCGCGGCAGATATGGCGAGTCCTCGGTGAACGCTTCGTCGGCGTCCAGTGACAGGTCGCCGTAGACCTCGCAGGTCGAGATGTGGTGGAACCGCGAGACCCCGACCCGGCGGACGGCCTCGAGCAGCGCCTGGGTGC
>DASXYV010000078.1:0-9091 GCA_036502305.1 Acidimicrobiales bacterium | reverse complement strand
GCCCTGGTGGTGACTTCACTTCGGCCCAGAACGGGAGATGCACGGGCTGGCGGGTACTGAGCCAGCGATAACCAGCGTCAGGTATCCGGCAGGACGCCGTGCCCATCCCCTCGGCGAAGGTGAAGAGGAGATCGTGGCGGTCCAGCCACGCGCGCACGTCGCGACTTCCCGCCGCCTTCACCTGGATGAACCCAGGGTCGGTGTCGACGTAGGCGATCGTCTTTGCCGAGCGATGGTGTGCCTCTGGCTGGTGGGCGCCGCTGACGTTCAACAGCAGGTCCGCCGCCGCGCAGCGGGCGTGGACCTCTCGCTCGCTGGCCCCGTGGTACCGGTCGAGCGGGTCGCGGAACGCCCACGGAACGTCCATCGAATCGAACAGGTCGGCCAGCCACGGCACCGTGTAGGAAGCCTGCTCGTCAGGGCGGTCCTCGTCGGGGTGGTACGGCCAGACGTCGGTCCCCTCGAGATAGCTCACGTCGACGCCCAGGTCGCGAAAACCCAGGCAGTACTGCAGGTAGTGCAGTGCCACACCTGCCAAGGGGAGCGTGCCGGCGCAGCCGCACACCACGACGCTGGTCATCTCCTAGACGACCTTCGCCAGCACGGGGGCCAGCGCCTGCCAGGTCCCGGCCAACCCGGTCTCGAGGCCGACTTGAGGCTGCCACCCGAGACTGGCGTGGACCCGGCGGAGGTCGCTGACGTAGTCACCGGTCTCGACTGCCGCCTCCATTGCCGGCCACGGCGCCGCCGCCACCCGCCCGCGGCCCACCGCTCGAACCACCGCCTCGGCCATCTCCTTGACCGACACGGCTGCCGGGCCCCCTGCGTTGAAGGCCTGACCGATCGCAGCCGGGTGAGTCGCGGCGATGGCGCACAGCTCGACCACGTCGTCAACGTGGACGTAGTCCCGCAGCTGGGTACCGCCGCCGTAGACGGCGATGTCCTCTCCTCTTGCCGCGGTGGCCAGGAAGTTGCCCACGACACCGAACGCCCGATCCGGGCGGTCCTGGCCAGGACCGTAGGGGTTCGAGATCCGCAGCGAGCACGTTGGCAGCCCATAGAGCTCGTGATAGAGGCGGTGGTAGTGCTCGCCCACCATCTTGTGGAGCCCGTAGAGGCTGACGGGTTGCTGCGGGTGATCCTCGCCGACCGGCAGGTGGCCGGCCAGGCCGTACTGCAGGCGCGATCCGGGGAACACCACTCGCGCACCTGGGTTGTGGCGACGCAGGGCCTCCAGCACCGCCAGCTGGCCCCCCGCGTTGCCGACCAGGTCGTCGAAGGGCTCCCTCAGGCTGCGGGAGGCGCCCGAGTGACCAGCGAAAGGAAACACCGCATCCACGCCCTGGATCAAACGCCCGAGCAGGTCGGCGTCCGTCACGTCCCCGGCCACGAGACGTACGTCGGCCGCGATCGAGGCGAGCCTCGTGGCCACGTGGGGGGCGTCGAGATCGCGAACCACCCCGGCGACGACCCAGCCGTCGGTGAGCAGGTACCGGGCCAGGTGCGAACCGAGGAACCCACCCACGCCCAGCACGAGGGCCCGGCGGCTCACCGGGCCGCCTCCTCGACGACACGGACCACGAGGGGCCCGGTCCGCCACAGACCCCTGCCCGCTTCGATGACGGCAACCGCAGCGACGACACCCGCGAGGAGCGGAGCCACACCGAGCAGCACTCCCGTCGCTACCAGCGAGGTCAGCACGCCCGCCCGACGCACTCTCCGGCGGACGCGGATCTGGACGCTCCCCTCGGGGTGGGCGCTGGTGACCAGCTCCCCCGTCACGAGGGCGGAGCCTGTCATCTTGGCGTCGTAGGCCTCCCAGCCCGTCGCCGGCGCGACCCGTAGCCCGGCCCGCCGGACGGTGAGCACCACTGCGGCGGCCAGCTGCGGCCGTGGCACCGTGGCGGGCAGGAGGAGCACGCCGCGGCCGATGCGGCGCGCCGGCCCGGGCAGGCGCTCGGCCGATGGGACTCGCCTCCGCGCTGCTCCTCCGACCCGAGCGCGGGCCCACCAGCGGACGATGGGCTGGAGGACGTGAAGAATGGCCACGCCCACGCGGAACATGGGCGCCCACCCTCGCAGTCGCCTCGGCGGTCGGGCCCGTCTGGCGTCGATTGCCAACAGCACCGCGATGGCGATGACGCTGGCCAGAGCCGGTGCGGCCAGGAGAGGCGACAGGGCGGCGAGCGGAGCCGTCAGCAAGGCGAGGGCGGCAAGGGGCACTCCGACCTGGTGTCCGATGTCGAGGGCGTGGCCACCGCCTCGGTACACCGACTGATAGGAAGAGGCCCCGTACAGGCCGCGGTAGACGCGTTGCCGGCCGAGGCTGGGGACGAACGAGTCGTAGATCCGGCCTCGCCACCTCGCCGACCCGGTGGGCGTGAACCGGTCGGGGTGACGGGCGGCGACCAAGGCCTCGGCCCGCCCGTAGCCTCGCTGCTGGCGGAGGTAGCCCCGGAGACCGGGACGACGGTGGTGCCAGATCGCCGCCGCAGGGTGAAACCCGATCTCCCAACCCCGGTCGAGCACCTTCCAGCAGACGTCGACGTCGTCGCCAGCTGCGGTGTAGACGGGATCGAAGCCGCCGATCTCCTCCAGCACGATCTTCCAGAACGCCATGTTGCAGCCGGGCACGTGCTCGGCCCGGTCGTCGTTCACCAGCACGTGGAGGGGTCCACCCGGGGCCCGGGCCACGCGCTGGGCTCCGAGCGGGTCGCCAGTAGGCGGGATGTTGGGACCACCCACGCCCCCGACCGTTGCGGAGTCGAGGCCGAGGGCCAGGTACCAGGGCCACTCAGGCGGGGGATAAGCGTCCGCGTCGAGGTAGGCGACGAGGTCGCCACGTGCGGCCCGGAGGCCTGCATTGCGGGCCGCGGACAGTCCGGCGTGGGGGATCCTCACCAGCCGTGCGTCGGCGTGACGCTCGGCGATCGCTGCGGTCGCATCGGTGGATCCGTCATCCACCACGACGACGTCGAGGTCGGGGTACGTGAGCGCGCAGGTGTGTCGCAGGCACTCGTCGAGCGTCTCGGCCGCGTTGTACGCGCAAATCACCACGCTCATGGAAGGCCAGGGATGGTCGAGGTCGGCAACCGTGCGGTCGTTCCACGAACGGGCCACGTCGAAGGCCGGCCGGGGTGAGCGGTCCTTCCTGGTAAGACCGAAGCGCCAGCCCTCGACCGGCTGGTCACCCACCGACCACTCGTCGGTCCAGGCGAACACGCACGCGCCCGCAACCCCCCGCTCGAGAGCGGTCTGGAGCTGCCAATCGAGCGCGCTCGCCTGACGGCGCTCGCCGGCGGGACCGTCCCCGGCGTGGAGACCGACCTCGCCGAGCACGAGAGGCCGGTCACCGGAGAGGTGCTGCAGCCGGGTCAGGTAGCGACGGAAGTCGGCCTGCCGTTCGAGGAACACGTTGAAGGTGAGGAAGTCGAACGAGTCGAGCGGGAGGTACTCGGTGGTGGGGTAGTTGGCGTAAGAGACGAGCTGGTCAGGATCCTCCTCCCGTACCGTGTCGACGAGGCCGCCGAGGGCGGAGGCAACCGTTCGTGTGCCGACCCACCGCAGGATGTCGGCCGGGACCTCGTTGCCCAGCGAAAGGGCCATCACCGCCTCGGCGCCGGCGAGCCGCCGGGCGACGGTACGCACCTCCTTCTCGGCCCGGCCGACGACGTCCCGGTGCTGGCGGCGCGACGCGCCGAGCAGGTAGCGCCAGTCGGGCCAGAAGACGCCAGCGAACAGCTTCAGGCCCCAGTCCGCGGCCAGCTCTACGACATCGTCAGGAGGTGCGGTGTAGGTCCTGACGACGGTGAACCCCGCCTCGTGCATAGCGCAGAAGTCCTGCTTGACCTGCTCACGGTCCGGAAACAGCGCCCCGTCCTGGCGCTCGCCGAAGGTGCCATAGGTGACACCTCGGAACAAGAACCTCTTCCCGTCGAGCGCGAACTGCTTGCCGTCCGTTTGGACCCGCATCCCAGCTGACCTGACCTTTCCCCAGCCTGCGATGCTTCGATCGTTTTTCCGACCGATCGTGTTACAGGTGGACAGGATTCGTCTTTTGCGGCAGCCCTCCTTCCCCCGAATGAGCGACCATTCCTACCCCCATCGTGCCTACGGGTGAGCGCACGCGTCGGCTGGCTCCCACCAACCACCGCCTAGGGTGGAGGTGCTGCGGAGCCCGTCAGTGACTGGCAGGCGGCCTGGTTCTTGAAGGCCGCGTTCAGGTCGGAGGACGGGTACCCCCGAGAAAGACCGTTCAGGTTCGACTTGACGTGGCTTCCCGCGTTGTCGAGAGAGCTGCCTAGTGCCTGGGCCTGGTTGAGAAATGTCGTGGAGTTGTCCACCGGGAGCTGTTCGGCTCGGCTCTGCACCTGGACGAAGTTCGTCTTGACTTCCTGGAGCGTCGCGACCAGGCGCTGGGCTATGGCCCGCCCGTTGGATACCGCCGGCGCCCCCGCCGACTGGATTCCCGAGATCATGGAATTCGTCGACGCTACTGCTCCGCTGAGGAAGTTCAGGAGCACGGCCTTGGCCTGGACGAGGCTCGTAGTCGTCTTCTCAGCTGACTTGAGGTCGTTGCTGCTGCTCTGAACGTCGCTTGTCCAGGTGGTGACCGTCCCGCATACCCGACTGGCCCACTGAGTAGCGGTGAGACGCGCCGGGATCGATGCCGAGCTGGAGTCGCTCGATCCACCGCTGCATGCGGCAACCGTCAGCCCTGCCGCCAGCAACGCCGCCGCAACGGCGCCGTTACGCGAGCACGAGAGCAACGACAGCCGCCCCCAGGCTGGCACCAGTCATGGCCATGAGGAGAACGGTGGAGCTACGCAAGGTGTCGCGCCTCTCGTGGTGACGGGTGCTCGGTCAGTGCCCACCGTGGGCAGCGTTAGCGGGGCCGCTGTTATTGGCGCCCCCACTTGCGCTGTTGGCTGCACTGAAGCCCGGATGGGCGATCACGTTGCCAGAGCCGGCACTGCTGGCCCCGCCGCTGGCGCTGTTCGCAGTGGTGGAACCGCCCTGAGGGGTGGCATTGCCAGAGCCGGCACTGCTGGCTCCGCCACTGGCGGCGTTGCCGGTGGTGGTACCTGGCCTGCTCGCGCCCCCGCTGGCCGTGTTGGCCGTGCCCGTACCGCCATGATTGGGGGTGGCCACCGGGGCCCCGGCACCGGTACCGGCGCCAGCTTCGTGCTGGCCCGCCTGGCACTGGCCACCGGAGGCCGCCGAGCAGATGGTGGCCCCCTTGTCGACGCCGGTAGCCGGTGTGGTCTGGGCTGAGTGCGAAATCGGGGAGCCCTGAACCCCCGGGCCCGGTCCGGCGGGCACGTTGCTGGCACCCGTGCTTGAGCTACCCCTCGTGTCTGAGCTGCCTCTCGTGTCCGGGTGGTTGCCGGAATGGGTGTTGGGGCTAGGGACTTGGATACCCACTCGGCTCAGTACCTCCGAGGCGATGCTCTGCGCGGCACCGGGCAGCGACCCGGTCGCTGCAGCGGCCAGGCCCCCGCTGAGCGCCAACCCACCGGCCACTGCTGCGGTGGCGAGCTTTGGAGTGCTCAGCCTGCACATCCTCGAAAGGCGTCGGTGCGGTCGAGGTAGTTCGAGAGACTGCGCGTCCCTGGCAGCGAAGGCGGCGACGACGACCGTCTCGCTCGCCAGTTCGTCCGGGTAACTCGGACCCGTCGCCGCGGCCAGGGATCTGGCCACGTCGGCGTAGGCGGGAGGGACGTCGGCGTGGTCGAGCCCGTCCAGGACCCGATCGACCGTGCCGTCGTCGAGGACTAGTGGATCGAAGCTGCGGCGAAGCCGGAGCTGCCAGGGATCGCGCATCTCGTAGTGAGCATCGTCCCAGAGGCTCACCCTGTTACACCTCGACGGGTCCGGGTTTGGCGGCGAGCTCCTCGGCGAGGCGCCGCAGCCCCCGGTGGGCCAGTATGCGCACCGCACCCGGACGACGACCGACGACGTCTGCCACCTCGGCCACGCTCAAACCGGCTACCGCCCGTAACATCACGACCTCGGCCTGCGCCGGTGGCAACCTGGCGATCATCCTGAGGGCGGTCTCCAACTCGTTCTTGTCCTCTGCGGCCAGGGCAACTGGATCCTGAAGCCCGAATTCAGAGCGCTCGGCATCGTCCTCGGTGCTTACCTCCTCCGGTCGGCGGGACATCGAACGCAGCACGTCGATGTGGCGACGCCGAGCGATGGTGAAGACCCAGGACCGAAAGCCCGCCTCGTCGCCCGAGAACCGGGCGAGACCCTTCACGACATCCAGCCACGTCTCAGCTGCGAGGTCCTCGACTGCGGTTCTGCTTATCACTCGCAGGTAACGGATGAGAGCTGGCTGGAGGTCGCGAAATAACAGCGCAAACGCTGCTTCATCGCCCGACTTGGCTCTCTCGAGGGTGGAGGCGAACGCTAGTCCGAGCATGGCCGAGCACTGAAAGTAGGACGTTGCGAGCCGGGCAAACTATGACGATTACCGCGGCGCTCGGGCACTGCTGCCATACTCGGCCTACTCTCTCGGCCTCTTTTTGGGGACTGCCATGTACCCAGTTGGCGCGGGCTGACACGCCATTCTTCGACGTCCGGTTTGTTCGTCAGCGGGGTCCTCGCGATGGGGTCACATCGGGGTCACGAAGGGTCGAGCAAACGGCGGTACCAGGCGTAACCACTTGCACTGGTGCTGCCGTAGAAGCCCAGCTCGACGACGCACGGATCCTCGTCGATGGGCGCTCGACCCCCCAGCGCCCGGGGTGCTCCTCACCACGGGTGAAGGTCGGTCGGGGGATGCAGCTCACTACTGGAGGTGAAAGAACTCCTCTAGCCGTAAGGGGGGAGCATCAGTAGCGTCGTTACACGGCTCGACACGAGCCCAACTATGACTGACGACACCACCAACGCGGCAGCAGACAAGCCTGTCCGAGTGGTCCTGGTCGACGACGACGAGATCATCATCGTAGGTCTCCAGGCCATGCTCGCTCGGCACAGCGATCAAGTGAACGTCGTCGGCGTGGCGCTTGCCACCGAAGACGTGCTCTCCAAGGCCTTGAGCCTCAGGGCAGATGTCGTGCTGGTCGACACGACGCTCCACCAGACCAGCGGTCTCGAGCTGGCCGCGGAGCTCGTAGCCGAGAAGCCGCCCTTCCGCGTGGTCATCTTCACCGATGACGGCGACGAGCGGCGCCTGTTCGAGTCCCTGCGACTCGGTGTCTCGGGGTACCTGCTGAAGTCGCTGACCGCGGCGCAGCTTGCCGATCACCTCGTGCTCGTCGCCAACGGGCAGGTGATCGTCGACCCAATCATGGCGACGCGCATCGCCAAGCGTGCCGCGCACCTCGGCGACAACCAGGGGTGGCCGGGCAGCCAGCTCGGTCTGAGCCAGCGGGAGAGCCAGGTGCTCGGCCTTCTCGTCGAAGGCTTGAGCAATCGGCTCATCGCCGCGCAACTCGTCGTCGGCGAGGAAACCGTGAAGACCCATCTGCGATCCATCTACCGCAAGCTCGGCGTCAATGACCGGGCTCAAGCCATCGCCACGGTCCTCCGACAGGGCATCTTCGCCTGAAGGACCGTGGGAGTACGGGGAGACCATGGACATCGATGAGGAGACAACACAGCGGATCCGGAGCATGGCCGCCGAGTCCCACGTGCTGGAAGCAGGCGTCAGGCGAGCCATCCTGGAGCAGCTCCAGACTCAGGGGACACAGGTGGTCGGCGCCCGGGAGATCCTGGATCTGGCCGAGGCGTTCGCCTGGGTGACCAACCCCGGTCAGGCCCACGGCGGTCGGGCCTAGCGCCCCGACCCATCCCGGGCCTCGCTGGTCGCTCCCGCGCGGGCGCCATCGGCTCGATTCATTGGTGAGCCCAGGTAGTGGCTATGCTCCGCCTAGCCAATAGCTGGGAGTAGACCGCCCGAAGCCCGTTCTGCCGACCGCGGCGTCCATGCTTGGGCCCTGGTGGCGCGTGCCACGGTCGGCGCCGGACAGCTCGTTCGACCCGCTCCCGGACCCGCCGAGGAGGTTGGAAGGAAGGAGGCGCCGGTGCCTAGAAGACAATGGGCACCAATTGGGAGAATATCGAGCGCCGATTGGGTGAATCACGGACTTGGTCTCCGGTGAACTGCAGCACGGCCGAGCCAAAGATCCGGCGAGTTCGGCGCCACCCCTCCGCCACGGATAGGACGACAGAGGGCCGATGACCGAGAATGCTGCCGAGCGACCCAGGTTCGCCGTCGTGGTGCGCGGCTACGACCGGACCCAGGTGGAGGCCTACCTCGCGGAATACGAGCGCTGGGCGGGCGAGGCGCAGTCGCAGATCGAGGCTTCGGACGCCAGGGCGGCCACGGCGGGCCGCCGGGTCCAGGGACTGGAGACGAAGCTGGCCGAGCTCGAGCAGCGGCTCGGTGACGCCCCGCCGCCGTCGGTGCAGTGGTTGGGGGATCGCGCCGACCAGATCATCCGGGAAGCGTGGGAGGCATCCCAGGAGCTTCGGGGCAGGGTCACCGCCGAGGTCGAGGAGGCGCAACAGGACCGTGGCGAGGCCGCACGCACCCTCGAGGAGGCCCGCCAGCGCGGCGATCAGCTACTCGAAGAGGCCCGCCAGCGCGCCGATCAGCTGCTCGAGGAGGCCGGTCAGCGCGCCGATCAGCTGCTCGAGCAGGCCGAAGCCCAGCGGGCCGAGCAGGAGCGCACGGCCGCCCAGCTGATCCTCGAGGGTCAAGCCGAGGCCGACAACGTCGCCGAGCAGGCCCGGCTGCAGGCCGAGGGGACGATCGAACAGGCTCGTGATCGGGCCGACGAGATCAGCGAGGTCGCGCGTCTCGATCGCGAGGATGCCGCCCGCGAGCTGGAAGAGGCTCATCGTCGGTCCGACCAGCTGCTCCAGGAGGCCGAGGCGGAGCGGGCCGAGGCTGCGAGGGTCGCGACCGAGAGCATCGAGACGGCTCGCCGCGAAGCGACGGAGCTGGTGGACGGTGCCCAGGCCACCGCTGAAGAGCTGTCCGAGCGGGCCAGGACGCAGACGTCCCAGATGGCCGACGAGAGCCGGAACGACCGGGAGCATGCCGCCAAGCTCATCGACGAGGCGAGGGCGGAGCGGG
>DASXYV010000077.1:0-16354 GCA_036502305.1 Acidimicrobiales bacterium | reverse complement strand
CGGCCGGCGCCGTGGCGGCGACCCTGCCCCCCCGAGGCCAGCAGGCCTGGTATCTCGGTTCGCCCCTCCAGCTGACGGGCGTCAGCCTGCAGCTGCGCCCGGATCCGACCTGTCCCCCACCGCCCGGCGGGCTCGGGCTCGGGTTGCTGACGCCCAGCGGCACTACCAGACCGGTGATGAACCCGCTGACAACCGATCCGAGCCGGACGGGCTCAGCCACGGTGGCGCTCGACGGGACGGCCACCGCTGTCGGGATCGTCGTTGCCAACGGCGGCGCCTGCGCCCTCACGGTCGACTCGGCGACGGTCGACACGCAGCGGTCGGGCCGTCTCCTGCTCGCCGGTCCCCTTCAGGGCGCCGTCACCCCGCCGAAGTGGCAGTTCATGGAGACCCTTGGCAGCTTCGTGGTGTTCCACAACACGGCGGCCAGGGGACGGTTCTGGGTGGCCCCAGGCGACGGCGGGCCGGCGCCCGCAGCGACGCTGCGGGTCACCGACGACCCACTCACGGGTAATCAGGCGGTCCTGGTCGCCACCTCCCGACCGTCTCTCGTCGTACGCAGCGTCGCCGCCGAGCCCGGGTGGTACGCGACGGTACGGACGGTCGCAAACGGGGTGTCCCGTGAGGTCCCGGTGCCCGCGAACGGGGCCCTGGTGCAGGCCGTCCCGGTGCCGGCGGGGACCTCGACGGTCACGTGGAGCTACCGACCGTCGAGCGTGACCGTCGGCGCCGCCACCTCGCTGGCCGGCCTGGCCGCCCTCGGGACCCTGGGGCTGGCCTGGTCGATCAGGGGACTCGCTCGCCGGGGGCGGACACGGCGTCGGCACCCCGGTGGGGCCGGGTGAACAGGACGTTGAAGAACAGGAACTTCAGGACCCAGAGGGAAGCGTAGGTGCCCACGTAGGCCATGGCCACCAGGGTGACCTGGAGGGTCTTGTCACTGGTGAACGACTTCACGTGGCTGGAGACGGCGTCCACCGACCACATCGCCGCCACCAGGCCCAGCACGGAGGCGGCCAGATAGGGGATGACCTCCTTGACCAGGTGGGAGCGGCCCCGGCGGCCCCAGGCCCAGTTCCGGTTGAGGAAGTACGCCGGCACCATGCCCGCCAAGCTGGCGGCGACGCTCGACTGGCGGGGGCTGAGCGCACCGAGCACGCCGTAGACGACGACGAAGGTGACGAGGCTCACCAGGCTGGCCACCACCGAGCCCAGGGCGTAGCGCACGACCCGGGTCACGAGCGGGCTGCGCCACCAGCGGGCGACCGCATCCCGGAGGTTCGAGCCGCCATCGCCCTCGGCGCTATCCCTCCGGCCGCCGCCCCCGTCGAGCTCGACGTCCATCAATGGCACCATACGCCCGGTGCCGGGTAACCGGAAGCCGACGGCGTGACCCCGGGTACCTCGAGGTATATCGAAACGAGTCGAGTCCGTTCATAATGGCGAGCGGGACCGTGGCTGCCAACCCGGCCCACGAGTGTCAGACGGGAGGGCCGAGGTCGGGACTTCGCCCCTCGGCGGCGGCGTCCATCCGTCTGGCGGCCAGCGGGCCGTACTCGGGGTGGGTCAGGACCCAGAACCGCTCCGACCGGACGGCGTCCAGGACCATGTTGGCCACCTCGGCCGGCTTCATCCCCGACTCGACCTGCTGGCGCAGCATCTCCTGGAGCACTTCGCCCCCGAGGGGCGCCGCGTCCTCGGGCTGAGGGCCGAGGCGGGCGAGCCAGTTGCGCTCCGACTCCATGATCCGGGTACTGATCGGTCCGGGACACAACACCGAGACCCGCACGTTCGAGCCCAGCAGCGTCAGCTCGTGGTGAAGAGACTCGGAGATGGCGACCACGGCGTGCTTGCTCGCCGAGTAGGGAGCCATGCCGGGAGCGGCAAGGAGGCCCGCGACCGATGCCGTGTTGACGACGTGTCCCTCACCCTGCTCGAGGAGCAGAGGCAGGAAGGCATGGACGCCATGGATCACGCCCCAGAGATTGACCCCGAGGACCCATTCCCACACCGGCAGGGGCACGTCCCAGGACAGACCGCCGCCACCGACTCCCGCGTTGTTGCAGACCACGTGGACGGCCCCGAACCGCTCGACACTGCGGCGGGCCAGCTCGTCGACCGACGACGCCACCGACACGTCGGTGGGCACCGCCATCACCTCGCCCCCCTTGCCCTCGAGGTCGGCGGCGGCCCGGGTGAGCGCCTGCTCCTCGATATCGGCCATCGCCACGCGCAAGCCCTCGCCGACGAGCCGCTCGGCCAGCCCGAAGCCGATGCCGCTCGCGGCCCCCGTCACGACCGCCACCTTGCCGGTCAGGTCATTCATTGCTCAGCTGCTCGGGCCGGCGTCGACGCGGATCCGCTGGCCGCTCAGGTAGCCAGCCGGGCCCGAGACAAGGAAGCTCACCACCGCGGCGACGTCGGAGGGCTGACACACCGCGTTGTTGACGAGGGTGTCGACGGGACCGACCCTCCCCTCCAACCCGCTCGCCATGGGCCTCCTCGTCGCCGGGTGTCGTCGCTGGCGCCGGAAGGTTAGACGTGGCGGAGGCGCCACTGCAGCGAGGGCCCAGGCAGCGCCGAGGTCGCCTTTACCGGAACCTGGTGCACCTGCCCGGCGGCTCGGACGGTCAGGGTGCCCACCACGGTTCCGGCCGGGAAGGACGAGCCCACCTGCCGGGGCTGGAACTGCGTCTGCACCTGCATCCCAGGCCACCCGAGGAAGCTGACCGGCGCGCCGGTCGAGGCCGGGACCGTGCCGCTGGCCCAGGGGGCGGTCACCGTGGCCGCCGGCTGTCCCGCTGGCACCACCGTGACCGATGCGAGGGTGGCGCCGGCGGCGTCCAGCAGGACCTTGCCCGAGTCCAGCGCCGGCTGCGGGGGGCCCGGGCCGGGCTGGCCCAGGACCACGCCGAGGACGGTCACGTGCTGGCCGGCCACGACCCGGTCGGCGGCGAACACCCAGCACGACCCGGCAGCCATCGTGTTGCCCGTCTTGACGCCGACGATCCCGTCCTTGCCCGCCAGGCGGTTGAAGTTGAACACCCGGCCGGCGATCGGAAGCGTGACCTCGGGCTGGCGCACGATGGCGGCGAAGGTCGGGACCGCCATGGCCGCCTGGGCCACTGTCAGCTGGTCGCTGGCGGTGCTGACGGTGGCAGGGTTGAGCCCGTTGAGGTCCACGTAGTGGGTCGCGCTCATCCCGAGGGCGGCGGCGGCGGCGTTCATCTTGGCCAGGAAGGCGGGCTCGCTACCGGCGTCCCAGTTGGCCAGGACCGAGCTGATGTTGTCCGCCGAGCCGACCAGCAGGCCGTCGAGCATCTGGCGCTCGGTGATCATCTCGCCGGGCGCCACTTTCACCGCCGACTCCTTCCCGGCCACGGCGGCGTTGTACTGGTTGACGTCGGCCGGCGTCACGGCCACCGACGGCCCAGGGTCCGCTGGGCCCAGGGGGTGGTCGCGCAGGACGACGAGGGCGCTCATCATCTTGGTGACGCTGGCGATCGGCACGGGAGCGTTCCCCCCGGAAGAGCCGAGCGCTCCCTGCCCGAGCAGGCCCACCACCGCCTCGCCCTTGGCCGGCCAGGGGAGGGCCGGTGGAGCTCCCGGCACCCGGATGCTCACCGGCACGGCCGAGCGGACGGCGGGCGAGGGCACGCCTCGGGTCAGCTGGAATCCGACGAACGCGCCGGCGGCCAGCACGAGCACCACGAGCAGCCACACGAGGATGCGGCGCGACCGGTTCGGCGTTCGTATCGGGCCCAGCGGCTTGAGGATTGCCGGCCGGGTCGGTACGCCAGTCATGCCCGCTGATCAAGCTCCTCGGGGGTCATGAGCACGGCACGAGCCTTGGATCCCTCGGAGGGCCCCACGACGCCGCGTCGCTCCAGCAGGTCCATCAACCTACCAGCCCGGGCAAAGCCCACTCGCAACTTCCGCTGGAGCATCGAGGTCGAGCCCAGCTGTGACCGCACCACCAGCTCCATGGCCTGCGCGACCAGCTCCTCGTCGTCGCCCTCGTCGCCGAAGCTGCGGTCCTCTTCCGACGGGCCGTCGCCCTCCACACCCTCGATGTACCGGGGCTGGCTCTGGCGACGCCAGTGGGAGACGACGGCGCGGACCTCGGTCTCGCCGACCCAGGGACCCTGGAGGCGCCGGGGGTTGCTCGAGGACGCCGTGAGCAGGAGGAGATCGCCCTTGCCGATCAGCCGCTCCGCCCCCGCCTGATCGAGGATGACCCGGCTGTCGGCGAGCGACGACACCGAGAAGGCGAGCCGCGACGGGATGTTGGCCTTGATCACTCCTGTGATCACGTCGACCGACGGTCGCTGGGTGGCGATGACGAGGTGGATGCCAACGGCGCGGGCCATCTGGGCGATCCGGCAGATCGACTCCTCGACGTCGCGCGCGGCCACCATCATGAGGTCGTTGAGCTCGTCGACGACGACGAGAATGTACGGGAGGCGGGTGACGGGCCGCTCCTCCCCGTCACCCGGAGCCGGCTCGGCGACGAGCTCGCCGGCGTCGACAGCTCGGTTGTAGCCGGCGATGTCGCGCATCCCGGCCTCGGCCAGGATGTCGTAGCGGCGTTCCATCTCGTGCACCGCCCACGTGAGGGCGTTGGCGGCCCGCTTGGGGTTGACCACGACCTGGGTGAGGAGGTGGGGCAGGCCGTTGTAGTGGCCGAGCTCGACCCGCTTCGGGTCCACGAGGATGAGCCGCACCTGGTCCGGAGTGGACCGCATCAGGATCGAGGTGACGACCGAGTTGATGCACGAGGACTTGCCAGCGCCCGTGGCGCCGGCGATGAGCACGTGCGGCATCTCGGCCAGGTTGACCATCACCGGCCGCCCGGCGATGTCGCGGCCCAGGGCCACCTCGAGGGGGTGGACGGCCCGCCGGGCCTCGTCGGAGCTCAGGATGTCGGCCAGCGCCACCAGCTGCCGCTGCCGGTTGGGCACCTCGACCCCGATCGCCGACCGCCCGGGAATTGGCGCCAGGATCCGCACGTCCGGGGACGCCATGGCGTACGCGATGTCCTTCGACAGGCTCGTCACCCTGGCCACCTTGACGCCCGCGCCCAGCTCCAACTCGTAGCGGGTCACCGTCGGACCCACTGTCATCCCGACCAGCCTGGTGGCGACCCCGTGAGCGGCGAGGGCGTCCTCCAGCATCCTGCCTGCGGTCTCGATCTGGCGGCGGTCCACCTTCTGGGCCTGGCTGGCGCTCAGCAGCCGCGAGGGCGGCAGGGACCACGATCCCACCGTGGGACCGAGCTCCATCGACAGCTGCTCGCCCGACCCGCCCCGGTGACGGTCCCGGTCGGCGGTGAAGGGCGGCGCGCTGGCGGCCGCCACGGAGGCCGCTGGCGACCGGCGATCCTCGGACGACTCGCCATCCACCTGCGCCGCCGTGGTGCCGGTGGCGCCGCCGTCGAGCGACGACACGGCTGCCTCGGGTTCGCCGGCGTCGTCGCTCTCGGAACCGTCCGTCTCGACCGCTCCACCAGCGCCCTCCACCGCGCTGGTCGGCCGCCGGCCGGCGCCTGGACCGCGTGCATGCGCACCGCGCCCGCCACCCCGACTGTCGGCGGCGACGGTGGTCGCCGCCTCCACCGCCCAGCGTCCCAGCTGGCCCAGGGCGGCCACGCCGCCAGCGAGAGCAGTCGTCGCTTCGCGCACCGTGGTGCCGGTGACTGTCAGCAGCCCGAGCACCAGCGTGGTGGCCAGCACGATGGCTGCACCCCAGGTGGCCAGGGCCAGATGGAGGGGGTAGCCGATCGCGGCCCCCACGTAGCCACCCGCGTCCCGCAGGGTGGCGAGCCGGTCGGCCAGCCGAGGAGCACCAGCGGCCAGGTCGGCCAACCCGCTGACCGACACCAGCACCAGCGTCGCCCCGACAACGCTACGAGCCGGCTCCGGCTCGACGTCCTCGTGGCCGCGAACGAGCACCCAGCCGACCAGCGCCAACCCCGGTGGCACGAGGGCGACCGCCCACCCGAGGGTGGACCGGCCGGCGTGGTCGAAGAGCCGGCCTGCCGGTCCGAGAAGGTCGCCGTAGACGGCGAGGGCTGCGAGCACCCCGGCGACCAGCAGGACCAGGCCCCACACGTCGGCGGGCTGGCGCCCCAGACGTCCGATCAGCTCGGCGGCGCCGGAGACCGTCCGAGCACCGAGAGACGGCCCACGGCGCGACCTCGGCGACCTCGGCCCGCCCGTCAGCAGGCGGCCCATCGAGGTCCCCAACCCCCGGCGGGTGCGCCGGGATCGGGTGGTTCTGCGCCTCGTCGGCCCGGTCGGGCGGCGTTTCGTGGTGGTCACAATGAGCACAACGGTAACACCAGCCCCACCAGCCACCGTGGCCCCAGGAGCCCCAGCAGAAGTCCCCGCCCCCCGGCTACGCCTCCATCACCACGGGGACGATCATGGGGCGCCGCCGGGTCCGCTCGCCGACGATCCGGCCCATGGCCGAGCGCACGTGCCGCCGCAGCGTGTCGTGATCCGTGGCCCCTTCCTCGAGCGCCTCCTCCAGGCTGGCCTGGACGGCGGCGCGGGCCTCCTCGAGGAGGCTCTCGGCCTCAGGGGCGTGGACCCATCCCCGGGTGATGATCTCGGGCCCGGTGAGCAGCTTTCCGGCTTGCCCGTCCATCGTGACCACCACCACGACCAGCCCTTCCGCGGACAGGGCCCGGCGGTCGCGCAGAACCCCGTGGCCGACGTCGCCCACGATGCCGTCGACGTACAGGTAGCCGGCCGGAACCTGACCCGCCTTGGCGATCCCGCCGTCGCCCAGAGTGACGACGTCCCCGTCCTCGCACAGGAGCACGTTCGACTCCTCGACGCCCATGCCCTCGGCCAGCCGGGCGTGGTGGGTGAGGTGGCGGAACTCCCCGTGGACCGGGATGAACGCCTCCGGCTTGGCCACGGCGAGCATGGTCTGGAGCTCCGCCTGCTTGCCGTGCCCGCTGGCGTGGATCTCGGCCTGATCGGAGTGGACGACCTCGGCGCCCCGCCGGTACAGCCCGTCGATCACCTTGGCCACCGCCCACTCATTGCCCGGTATGGCGTTGGCGCTGATGATGACCAGGTCTCCGTCCCCCACCCGCAACCACTTGTTCTCCCCCGCCGCCATGAGCGACAGCGCCGACATCGGCTCTCCCTGCGACCCGGTGGAGACGACGCAGACCTGGGCGGGATCGAACTCGTCCAGGTGCTCGATGTCGATCAAGGCGTCATCGGGCAGGCGGAGCACCCCGAGCTGGCGGGCCAGGGCGACGTTCTTGGCCATGGACCGCCCCAGCGTGGCCACGTAGCGCCCGCTTCGGACGGCTGCGTCGCACACCTGCTGGACGCGGTGCACGTGGCTGGCGAAGCAGGCGGTGATGATGCGCTTGTCCCGGTGCTCCTCGAACAGGCCCCGGAGGGCCACGCCGACGGCCGACTCGCTGGCCGTGTACCCAGGCTCCTCGGCGTTGGTGGAGTCGGACAGCAACAAGCGGATGCCGTGGTCGGACGCAACGGCGCCGATCCGCGACAGGTCGGTGAGGCGACCGTCGACCGGAGCCAGGTCGAGCTTGAAGTCCCCTGAATGCAGCACGACCCCCTGCGGCGTGTGGAAGGCCGTGGCGAAGCCATGCGGGACCGAATGGGTCACCGGGATGAACTCGACATCGAAGGGGCCGATGCGGCGGCGCTCGCCGTCGGCGACCGGGATCAGCTCGGCCCGGCCGAGCATCCCCGCCTCCTCGATGCGATTGCGGGCCAGGCCGAGGGTGAGCGCCGAGCCGTAGACCGGCAGCGACACGTCCTGCAGCAGGTAGGCCAGGCCGCCGGTGTGATCCTCGTGCCCGTGGGTGAGGATGCAGGCCTCGACCCGATCGGCGTTGTCGCGCAGGTAGGTGAAGTCGGGCAGCACCAGGTCGACGCCCGGCATCTCGAGGTTGGGGAACATCAGCCCGCAGTCGAGCAGCATGATGCGGCCCTCCAGCTCGATGCAGGCGCAGTTGCGACCGATCTCCCCCAGCCCGCCCAGGAAGGTGATCCGGACGGGATCAGCCAACGGGCTCTCGAGCCGGCCGGCCCGGCCGCGGCCTCGCCCGCAAGCCGGCCAGCACGGCGGCCGCCCGCTCGTCGAGCGACGCGGGCGCCGGTCCCATGGGAAGCCGGCACTGGCCGGCCGGCAACCCCAGGCAGCGCATCATGGCCTTCGCCGGCAGCGGGTTGGGCGCGTCCTCCGTGCCGACGAACGCGTAGGACGTCATCAGGTGGGTGTTGTGGGCCCGCGCCGCTTCGAGGTCACCGCGCCCGACGGCGGAGATCATCTCGGCGATCTCCGGGCCCGCCCAGTGGCTGACGACGCTGATCACGCCCGAGGCGCCCACCGCCAGCAGGGCGAGGTTGAGGGGGTCCTCACCGCTGTAGAGGTCGAAATGGGGAGGGGCCTCGGCCAGCAGCCTGGCCGACCCGGCGATATCGCCCACCGCGTCCTTCACCCCGACCACGTTCGGCACCTCGCGGACCAACCCGAGCAGCGTGTCGTGGGCCACCTTGCGACCGGTGCGGACCGGGATGTCGTACACGACCACAGGGAGTGACGTGGCGCCGGCCACGGCCCGAAAATGCGCCGCCAGCCCGGCCTGCGAGGGCCGGTTGTAGTACGGCGTCACGGCCAGAATGCCGGCGACCCCGGCCGCCTCGGCGAGCTTGGTCAGCTCGACGGAGTGCCGGGTGTCGTTGGTGCCCGACCCGGCGATGACCGGCACCGTCACCGCCTCGGCCACGACCCGCCACAGCTCGGCCTTCTCGTCGTTGGAGAGCACCGTGCCCTCCCCGGTGGTGCCGGACACCACCAGCGCGTCGCTCCCGTGGTCGACCAGCCAGCGGGCCAGCGTCGCGGCTCCGTCCAGGTCGAGCGCGAAGCGGTCATCGAACGGCGTCACCATGGCCGTGATCACGGCGCCGAAACGGCCAGGACGGGCCATCTGCGCACCTCCTCCCGCGAGCCTCCCCTCCCGCACCATACCCCACCGTCGCAAGCGGGCCATGGAGTTAGGCCGAGCGCTTGTCCCCCTGGGCCAGGGCGAAGGCCTCGTACTCCTCGCCGGTGTCGGCCCAGCTCTCGAAGGCGATGACGCCAAGCTCGGTGAAGCGCTCGCGCAGCCAGCCGTCGGCGGCGTCGAGCAGACCGAGCTTCTTGCAGTTGGGAACGATCTTGGCGAACAGCATGGACTGGAAGGCCGTACGGTCGGGCGCCTGCATCACGAGGGGGACGATCTCCTTGACCGGCAGGCCCATGCGCTCCCACACCTCCTGCTGCAGGAAGCGGTCGCGCATGCGCACCGCAGCCTCGAAGGCGAACTCCTGGCGCTCCCGGATCTCCGCCGTGCTCAGCTGCGCGTAGAACTCCTGCAGGCTCAGCACGCCGAAGGCCACGTGGCGGGCCTCGTCGGCCATCACGTACTTGAGCAGCTGCTTGAGGAGGGGCTCGGTGGTGAAGCTGTGAATGAAGCCGAACGCCGCCAGCGCCAGGCCCTCGACCATGATCTGCATGCCGAGGTAGGTCATGTCCCAGCGGCTGTCGGCGATGATGTCGTCGAGCAGCATCCGCAGGTGGGCATTGATCGGGTAGTGCCCCGACAGCTTCGTGTCGAGGTACTTCGAGAACACCTCGACGTGTCGAGCCTCGTCCATGACCTGAGTCGAGGCGTAGTACTTGGCGTCGATCCACGGCACCGACTCCACGATCTTGGCCGTGCACACGAGGGCTCCCTGCTCGCCGTGCATGAACTGCGACAGCGTCCAGTTCTGGCTCTCGATGCCGAGCCGTACCCACTCTGCGTCGGTCCAGCTGGCGAACGGCGTGCCCGAGACGTCCATGCCCTGGGCGAACCCGCCGGTCGCGGCGGCGTTGGCCATGACCACGGACTCCTGGTCCACGTCGACGTCCCACGGCAGGTCGGTCTCGCCGTTCCACATCGAGCCCTTGGCCTTCTCGTAGAGACGGGTCAGCTTGGGGCGGGCACCCTTCTCGTAGTCCCACGTGAAGATGGCCTCGGCGTTGTCGGTCACGGCGTGGACCGCCTCGTCCACGTCCGTGTTGGTGACCGACAGGATCGCCTCGATGTCATCGACGTCGCTGCGGCCGATGAGCTCCTCGTTCGTGGCCATGTGGTTTCCTCCTGGGATCAGCTGACGGGTCGGGCCTGCGCCTGGGCGTCGACCGACGCCCGGATGCCGGGTAGCACGAAACTGCGGACAAGCCGCTGCACCGAGGCGGGGTCGGCGATGTCGACGCCTGCGCTCGGGGAGGCGGCGTAGGAGATCACGATGCGCGTCACCCACTCGCCCACGCGGTTGGCCTCCTCGGAGCCGAGCCACCGGGCCAGGTAGGGCGAGGCGAAGGACGCCGCCCTGGCCAGGACCCGCTCCGCCCGGGCGAAGGAGATCTGGGGCAGGATCACCTCGGGCTCGTGGGCGACAAGGAACTGCAGCGCGGCGTGATCGGTGATCCAGGCACCGGTCTCGCTCATGCCCCCGACGAGCAGGTCCTCGAGGTCCCTCGCCGCGGCCAGGCGGTCGTCCAGGGCGGCGAAGAGGCGCTCGAGCTCAACCTCAACCACCGTCTCGAGCAGGGCGTCCTTGCCCCCCGGGAAGAGCCGATAGACGGTCGCCCGGCTCCATCCCGCCTCACGGGCCACGTCGTCGAGCGTCGTCTTGGCCACGCCCCAGCGGGCGATGCAACGCACGGTGGCGTCGACGACCCGCAACTCGTGGGGGCTCCGGTGGGGCGGGCAGTCAGCCACCGCCTCTGCCGTCGCTCCCGGGAGCACGCCCGTCGCCGTCACTAATGAGACAGTCTTGCACACTTCGTCTCATCGTCAAGATGGTCTCATTGTGTCATCCGTCACGCCCACCCCCGGGGTCGGCAGCGGGTGGAGGGCGGCCAGCACCTCGGTGCGGACCAGCTCGGTCACCTGGGCCCGATCCGAAAGGTCCCACCGCCCAGGCGATCCGGTGAAGGACAGCAGCATGCGAGCCACGAAGTCGGCCGCCTCCTACGGGTCGAGCCCGGCCGCCCGGGACTGCTCCTCCATGTGCGGCATGAGAAAGCCCCGGATGTAACCGAGGATCCGGGTGCTCTCCACCGTCAGCTGGGGGAGGAGGCGGTCGGGCTCGGTCTGCAGGATCTTCTGGAGGACCTCGTGCTCCTCGACGGCCTGGTGGGCGAAGAACAGCGCCTCCTCCAGCAGCTCGTCAAGCCCGTCGGTGTCGCCCACGGCCGCCGCCAACCGGTCGAAGAACCGCGCCGCCTCCCAGGCGATCACCTCGGCCACGAGCTGGTCCCGCCCGCCGGGGAAGTAGCGGTAGATCGTGGCCCGCGCCATGCCCGAGGCCCGGGCCGCGTCCTCGACGGTCGTCTTGGCCAGCCCGTACCGGGCGACGCAGGTATAGGTCGCCTCCAGGATCCGCAGACGCGCACCGCCGGCCACGACCAACCCTACCGGGGGGCATCTGGCGCCGACGGGGCCCGGCCCCCGAGGTCAGGGCTCTCCGAGGCCGAGCAGCGAATCGAGGCCGAAGGTCAGGCCGGGCCGCTTGGCCACCGACTTGACGGCCAGCAGCACGCCGGGCATGAACGACGTGCGGTCGTAGGAGTCGTGGCGGATCGTGAGGGTCTGGCCCGCCGCCCCGAGGATGACCTCGTGGTGGGCGACGAGCCCGCGCAGCCGGACCGAGTGCATGTGGATACCGCCGGGTCCGGTCGCGCCCCGGCTGCCCTTCACCACCTCGGTCCTGGTCGGGTCCTCGCCCCAGCTGCCGGCGCCGGAAGCCTGGCGCGATTTGGACATCCCCTCGGCGACGCGCAGCGACGTCCCGGAGGGGGCGTCCAGCTTGGCGTCGTGGTGCAGCTCCACGATCTCGGCGGTATCGACGTAGGGGGCGGCCAGCTCGGCGAAGCGGGTCATCAGGGCAGCGCCGATGGCGAAGTTGGCCGACAGCACGCAGTTGGAAGAGCCCGAGAACAGACGATCCAGCTCGGCCACGTCGTCGCCTGTGAATCCCGTCGTCCCCACCACCGCGTGCACTCCGTTGGTGGCGCACCACCGTATGTTCTCGCGGGCCGCCCCGACCTCGGTGAAGTCCACCGCCACCTGGGTCTCGGCCCGCACGAGCGCCTCGGCGTTGCCCTCAACCTGCACGTCGGAGCCCTCGACCCCGGCCACCTGATAGATGTCGATGCCGGCCAGGCGGGGGTCGACGGCCGCCACCAGCTCGAGGCCAGGATCGTCGGCGACCGCCCGGCACACCGTCGAGCCCATGCGTCCTCCAGCGCCGAACACGCCGACTCGCATGCCTGCACCCTAACGAACGGCGGCCGCGAGGTCCGCTTCCTTGAAGGGACCGAGCACGACGACCGTTCGTGGCGAACCGAGCACCCGGCGCGCCGCGGCGGCGACCTCGTCGACGGTGACGGCGTCGATCCGGGCCAAGAGCTCGTCCACCGTCAGTACCTCGTGATGGAGGAGCAGGCTGCGCCCGATCCGGCTCATGCGGGCGGCGGAGTCCTCGAGCGCCAGCAGGGTCTCGGCCCGCAGGTGACCCCGGGCCAGGTCGAGCTCGTGGGCGGTGATCCCGTCCGCCACCAGCCGATCGAGCTCCTCGTTGACCAGCTCGAGCACCTCGGTGACCCGGCTCGGCGTCGTACCCACGTAGACCGCGAGCGACCCTGTGTCCTCGTAGGCGACCCGATCGGAGAACACGGAGTAGGCGAGCCCGCGCCGCTCCCGGATCTCCTGGAACAAGCGACTGGACGCGCCGCCACCGAGCGCGTGATCGAGGGCGGCCAGCGCCCAGCGGTCCGGATCGTGGCGGTCGGGACCCCGCATCCCGACGACCAGGTGCGCCTGCTCGGTCGTCCGGGGAACGACGATCGACGCCTCACTCTTCCCGTTTGGCGGTGTCCGCGGCGGTGGCGCTCCGCCGGCGGGGCCTGCGAAGCGGGCCTCGATGCCGGCTGCCACCTGGTCGTGATCAAGGGCGCCGGCGGCGGCGACGACCATGTTGGCCGGCCGGTAGTGCTCGTCGAAGAACCGCCGGACGTCACCAGTCGCCATGCCCTCGATGCTCTCCTGGGTCCCCAGCACCTCCCGGCCCAGCGGATGGTCCGGGAACAGGGCGGCCGCGAAGCGGTCGTAGACCAGGTCGGCGGGCTCGTCGCCGTGCATCAGGATCTCCTCGAGGATCACCTGGCGCTCGGCCTCGAGCTCGTCAGGTCGCAGCGCCGGCGACCACATGATGTCGCACAGCACGTCGAGGCCGAGATCGAGGTGCTCGGCCAGCAGGCGGACGTAGAACGCCGTGTACTCCTTGGTCGTGAAGGCGTTCATGTCACCTCCGACGGCGTCCACCGCCTCGGCGATGGCGCGCGCCGTCCGCGTCGGCGTGCCCTTGAACAGCAGATGCTCCAGGAAATGGGAGGCGCCGATCTCGCCGGGGCGCTCGTCGCGCGAGCCCGTCCCCACCCAGAAGCCGGTGGTCACGGAGCGGACATCGGGCATGGCCTCGGTGACGAGACGCAGCCCGCAGGCGAGCTGGCTGGTGCGGATCAACCGGTCAGCGCCGACCGCCGCGGCGCCGCCGAGGGCCCCCGCCGCCGCCACTGCCACTGCTGCCCCCACTGCGACCGCCCTCGGGGCGGCGGGGCCCACCACCGGAGCCCGTCGCCTCCGGTCCGAGCTGACCCAGCTCGGACTCGAGCTCGCGCTCGAAGGCGTCCTCGTCGAAGGAGACATAGCTGCCGCGGTTCTCGGCCGTCGCCACACCGCTGGCGGGGCTGTCGGAGGTGGCGCCCCGGCCACCGGGGCGCCCCCGGCCACCCGAGGTGTCATCCCTCCGGCGCCGCCCCTCGGGGGCGTCGCCGGAAGCCGAGCTGTCGCGGGCGTCGACGTTGCCGCCGGAGCGCGGGCCGTCGCCCCCTTCGGGCCCGTTGCCCGCCAGCGAAAGCGAGATCTTGCCCTGCGGGTCGATGTCGTCGACCCGCACGTCGAGGGACTGGCCGAGGTCGACCACGTCCTCGACCCGCTCGACCCGACGACCCTGGCCCAGCTTGGAGATGTGCACCAGCCCGTCCCGTCCGGGGAGGATGTTGACGAAGGCGCCGAACTTGGTGATGTTGACGACTTTCCCGGGGTACACCGCACCAACCTCGGCCTTCGGTGGATCGAGGATGAGCCCCAACCGCTTGCGGGCCTCCTCCACGGCCCGGCCGTCCTTGGCCCCGATGGTGACCGTCCCGACCGTGCCGTCGTCGTCCACGTTGATGTCGGCGCCCGTCTCCTGCTGGATGGCGTTGATGACCTTGCCCTTGGGCCCGATGACCTCGCCGATCTTGTCGAGAGGGATCTCGATGCTCACGATCTTGGGAGCGTGCTCGTTCACGCTCGCCCGAGGCTGGGAGATGGCATCGGCCATCACCCCGAGAATCGTCAGCCTCGCCTCGTGCGCCTGCTGCAGCGCCTCGGCCAGCACGTCGGCCGGCAGCCCGTCGATCTTGGTGTCGAGCTGGAGGGCCGTGACCGCGTCGGCAGAGCCCGCCACCTTGAAGTCCATGTCGCCGAAGGCGTCCTCGGCTCCGAGGATGTCGGTGAGGGTGGTGTAGCGCCCCTCGGCGAACACCAGGCCCATGGCGATCCCGGCTACGGGCGCCTTGATGGGCACGCCGGCGTCCATGAGCGAGAGCGTCGAGCCGCACACCGAGGCCATCGAGGTCGACCCGTTCGAGCTCAGGACCTCGGACACCAGCCGGAGCGTGTAGGGAAACTCCTCGGCCGAGGGAACCACTGGGAGCAGGGCCCGCTCGGCCAGGAGCCCGTGGCCGATCTCCCGGCGCTTGGGGCCCCGCATGAACCCCGTCTCGCCCGTCGAGTAGGGCGGGAAGTTGTAGTGGTGCATGTAGCGCTTCGACTCGTCGATACCGATGGTGTCGAGCAGCTGGTTCATCCGGGGCATGCCCAGGGTGGTCACGTCGAGCACCTGGGTCTCGCCCCGCTGGAACAGCCCCGAGCCGTGCGCAGTCGGGATCACGCCGACCTCGGCACTGAGGGGCCGGATGTCGCGGGGAGCCCGCCCGTCCATGCGCACGCCGTCCTCGACGATGCGCCGACGCACCAGCTGCTTGGTCAGGGCCCGGACGGCGGCCTTCACCTCACGCTCGCGCCCGCTGAGCTCCTCCTCGAGCGTCGTGGCGATCGAGGCTCCCGCCTCGTCCAGGGCGGCGTTGCGCTCGGCCTTGCCGACGATCGATGTGGCCCCGGTGAGGCTGTCGGTTCCCACGTCGAGGACCCGCGTCCAGACGTCGTCGCCGTAGTCGAGCTGCTCCTGGTAGGGAATGGTCGGCTTCGTCCCCGCCTCGGCGACCAGCCGGCGCTGGAGCTCGATCGACTCGCGGATCCAGGTCTTGGCCGACTCGAGGCCGGCGGCGATGACCTCCTCGGTGACCTTCGGGGCGCCGGCCTCGTAGTAGCTCCAGGCCTTCTCGGTGCCTCCGGCCTCGACCATCATGATGGCGATGTCGCTGTCTGGGTCGTCGCCGAGGGCCCGCCCCGCCACGACCAGCTCGAAGGTCGAGGCGTCGCCCTCCTGGTAGGTGGCGTGCGGTATCCAGCTCCCCTCCTGGGACCAGGCGATCCGGACGGCCCCGATGGGGCCGTCGAAGGGGATGCCGGATACCATCAACGCCGCCGAGGCGGCGTTGATGGCCAGCACGTCGTGGGGGTTCTCCTGGTCGGCGCCGAGGATCGTGCCCACCACGTGGACCTCGTTCCGGAACCCGGCCGGGAACGACGGCCGCAGGGGCCGGTCGATGAGCCGGCCGGTGAGGATGGCCTGGTCGGTGGCCCGACCCTCTCGCCGGAAGAACGATCCGGGGATCTTGCCGGCGGCGTACATGCGTTCTTCGATGTCGACGGTCAGGGGAAAGAAGTCGATGCCCTCGCGCACCGTCTTGGCCGCGGTGGCGGTGACCAGCACCACCGTGTCGCCGAGACGGGCGACCACGGCTCCGTCGGCCTGACCGGCCAGCTTGCCGGTCTCGAGGGTGAGACTTTGGTCGGTTCCGCTGATGGGAGCCGACACTGAGATGGCGTCCGCCATGACACTCCTTGTCTGTCAGGCGGCGGCCGGGCCAGTTCCCAGTGGTCGGGCACCTGACCTTCTCTCCCTGCCGGGTGGCCGGCCACTGGCAGCTGACAGCCGGCGCCGCCTGCTGCGTGTTATCGGGCGGGCTCTCCCCGCCTCAGCTATTTGGTATGTGCATCGGGCGGCCCTGGGGCCGCCCGAGGTTGTCCTATACGGCG
>DASXYV010000076.1:0-2204 GCA_036502305.1 Acidimicrobiales bacterium | reverse complement strand
TGGCAGACCGTAGCCCTCGTGGAGGGGGACGTAGGCCAGGCAGCGACACCCGGCGTAGAGGCCGGCGAGGACCGCCGCCGGCACCTCACCCGCCAGCACCACGCCAGGGCGAGGGCGAAGGGCGTCCCCCCACCCCTTGGGGCCGACGACCACCAGCGGCCAGGGCTCCGGCAGGCGGGACCGGGCCTGGTCGTAGGCGTCGCACAGGCGGTCGAGGTTCTTTCTGGGCTCGTTGGTGCCCACACTCAGAAGGTATGGGGTGTCGACGCCCACGCGGCTCAAGAGCTCCCGCGTGCCGCTGAGATCGACCGGTGGCAGATGGTCGGCGCCCTCCTCGAACACCGCCACCCGATCGGACGGCGCTCCGGCGTCCTGCAGCGCCGCTGCGGTCGCGGGTGAGGGCGCGAGGAGGAGACGGGATCGTCGCAGGGCCCGTCGGAACGCAGCCTCGTGCCAGCGACGGCCCCGCGGCGGGAACGCGTCGGGTACCTGCCGCCAGGCCAGATCGTGCACGGTCGCCACCGCCGGCACCCGGCTCCGGGGGACGGCGAGCGAGACGGCGTGCACCACGTCGAACCCGTCCGGGGCGCCCAGCACCCCGAGGTCCCAGGCCCGGGTGAGCATCGGCCCCGGAAGCGGCGAGGCCACGACCGGCATCCCGAGCGAGGCAAGTGGATCGACGCCCGCACCGGGCCGGCTGGCCAGGAGCGCGATGTCGGGAGCGGGGTCCATGCGCCCCAGGCCCTGCAGCAGACCACGGGCATAGGTGCCGATGCCGCCGGGAGCCTTCCGGCGCAGCTGCTCGACGACGATCAGCACCCTCACCGGATCTCAGCCCGCGGCCGCCAAGGAGTCGCGGTAGAGGGCGGCCAGGCCAGCCGCGCACTCCTTCCAGCTGAAGGCCCTGATCCGCTGTCGCCCCCTGGCCACCAGGTCGGCCCTCGCCCCGTCGTCGACGAGCAGCCGATCGATGGCAGACGCCAGGGCGTCGGCGTCCCCCGGCTCCACCAGCTCGGCCCCGTCACCGACCACCTCGGGGAGCGCTCCGGCGGTGGTGGTCACGACGGGAACACCGGCCACCATCGCCTCGAGCGGCGGGAACCCGAACCCCTCGTACACCGACGGGAACGCGAACAGCGTCGCCCCTCGAAGGAGGCGGGAGCGGTGGGCCTGGCTCACGTAGCCCAGTCTCACCACCCGTTCACGCCAGGGCGAGGCGGCCACCGCCGCCTCGAAGCGCTCCATGCCCCAGCCGGCGCGCCCGGCCACCACGAGGGACAGGTCGCGGTGACGACCGGCCACCTGGTCGAAGGCCCGCACGAGGGTGGCGACGTCTTTCCTCGGCTCCACCGTGCCCAGGGCGAGCACGTACGGCCCGTCGGGCACGGGGCCCGAGCCGGCGCCCCCGACGGAGCGGGGGCTCGGGCACTCGACGGGCGGGACCCCGTGGTGGACCGCGCGGACCCGCTCGGGTGCCGCGCCCAGCAGCTCGACCACCTCCTCGCGGACGAACGTCGAGGGGGTGTGCACCCAGGCTCCCTGTCGGATCGCTCGGCGCACGAGCGGTGGGAACGTCCGCGTGTAGTCGTCGCACATCTCGGGGAAGCGCACCGTGGTGAGATCGTGCACGGTGACCACCCGGGCCGCTCGGCGGGCCGGAGGAACAATGAAGTTCGTGCCGTGGACCACGTCGATCCTGCCCGTGAACCACTCGATCGGCGGCAGCGATGTCAGTCGCCAGGCGCGGTGGACCGGTCGGGCGGGCATGGGCCGGTCGACCGCCGCCACCCCCGGGGGCAGGTGCTCGACGATCCGGCCCCGACGGCGCCAGCTCACCGCGAACGCCCGGACCCGTACGTCCTCGACCGCGGCCAGGGCGGCCAGGGCGCCCGTGCAGAAGGCGCCGACACCTGCTTTCGTCCCGAGCAGGGGCGTGGCATCGAAGGCCACGTCAAGGTCCGACGGACCCGTCGCGCCCGAGCTTCGCATCACCGGAGCCTCCCACAAGGTTCTGGCCGGGGGTTTAGCCTGACGGGCATGATCGCTGCCCTGGCCGGAGGCGTGGGCGCCGCCCGCCTCCTGGGGGGCATGACGCGCGTCGTCCCGGAGCGCGACATCACGGTCGTGGTCAACACGGGTGACGACACGGTCCTGCACGGCCTGCACGTGAGCCCCGACCTCGACACCGTCACCTACAGCCTGGC
>DASXYV010000075.1:0-1857 GCA_036502305.1 Acidimicrobiales bacterium | reverse complement strand
CCGCCGTCGACAACGGCAAGCGCAACATCCAGGTGCACGGCGGCATCGGCTTCACCTGGGAGCACGATGCCCACCTCTACCTGCGCCGGGCCACCACGCTGCGTGCCTTCCTGGGACAGCCGGACCCGTTGCGGGAGGAGGTGGCGTCGCTCACCAAGGCGGGCGTGGCCCGCTCGTTCGGGGTGAGCCTGCCGCCCGAGGCCGAGGCCATCCGGGCCGAGGTCCGGGCCTTCAAGGCGGAGCTGGATGCCACCCCCGAGGAGGCCCAGCTGGCCAAGCTCCTCGACGACGGCTACGTGATGCCCCATTGGCCGAAGCCGTGGGGCCGTGCCGCCGGCGCGGTGGAGCAGCTCGTCATCGAGGAGGAGCTCCGGGGCGCCAAGAAGCCGCAGTACGGCATCGGTGGGTGGATCATCCAGACCCTCACCCAGCACGCCGGCCCGGACCAGATCGAGCGGTGGATCCGGCCCAGCCTCGAGGGCACCTACTTCTGGTGCCAGCTCTTCAGCGAGCCCGACGCCGGCTCCGACGCCGCCTCCATCCGGACCCGGGGCATCCGGGTCGACGGGGGGTGGCTGGTCACCGGGCAGAAGATCTGGACCAGCGGTGCCCAGTTCGCCAACCGCGGGTTCGCCACCGTGCGCACCAACCCCGAGGTCGGCAAGCACGACGGCATCTCGATGATGGTGATCGACATGAAGGCCAAGGGCGTCGAGGTCCGGCCGCTGCGGGAGGCCAGCGGCGGGGCCCTGTTCGCCGAGGTGTTCTTCGACGACGTGTTCGTGCCTGACGACGACGTCGTCGGCGGGGTCGACGGCGGCTGGAAGGTGGCCCGGTCGACGCTCGGCAACGAGCGCGTGTCCATCGGCAGCGGGGCCGGTGCCGGCACGGGCCACGAGCTGGTGGCACTGCTCGATCGCCACGCCGGCGACGTGGGCGCCGCCCGTGAGGTCGGGGCCCTCCTGTCCGAGGCCCAGGCCATGCGCCTGCTCAACCTCCGCTCGGTCGAGCGCGCCATCGCCGGGTCGGAGCCGGGGCCGGAGGGCAACGTCACCAAGCTGCTCAGCGGCGAGCACGCTCAGCGGGTGGCCGATCTCTCGGTGCGCCTCCTGGGGGCGGACGGGGCCCTGTCGGAGGGGGCCGGTGCCGGCGCCGTGGCCAGCTACATCTTCACCCGTGCCCTCACGATCGCCGGCGGCACGTCCGAGATCGTCCGCAACCAGATCGGCGAGCGCCTCCTCGGCCTGCCCCGCGACCCGCTGGCCAACTGAACCTCTGTTCTGTGTCGGATCTGCCCCGAGGGGCGGGGTAGATCCGACGAAGAACGGTGGGGAGCCCCTGCCTCCCAGTTGGGCAGCTGAACTAGGGACCTCCGAGGGCCCCGAAGTACGCTTGAGCGCCCGATCCGAGTCCTTGGGGGATGCACGCGCATGAACATCGCCATGCTGCTGGAGATGGCCGCCGACGGCCTGGCCGATCGCATCGCGGTCGGGACGAAGTCCGGCGGGCTCACCTACGGGGACCTGCTCGACAAGGTCAAGCGGGCCGCCACCATCTTCCGGGACAGCGGCGCCCAGCACGTGGTGCTGATCGACCTGAACACCGAGACCGTGCCGATCACGCTCTACGGCTCGGCCTTCGCCGACAAGCCGTTCGTGCCCCTCAACTACCGGTTGAAGGACGAGCAGCTCCAGGCCATCTGCAAGCGGGTCGTGCCGGCCATCGCCATCGTCGACGGCGCCGTGCCCGACCGCCTGGGCGACATCGACGGGCTCACCGTCATGACCCGCGACGAGTTCCTGGCCAAGCTCGACGAGGTCGAGCCCAGCGAGGAGCCGCCGTTGGCCGACCCGGAGG
>DASXYV010000074.1:0-7079 GCA_036502305.1 Acidimicrobiales bacterium | reverse complement strand
CAAGAGGCACGCACGCTAGGTCCACATGAAAGTGCTCAGCGACTAGGCGTCACACCCACTGAAGCTATGGCGCGAATATGGCGCGGACTCAAGGTGTCGATGGGTCATCCAGGGTCACGAACGGTCACCGGCCAGACATGCGAAGGACGCCTCTGACCTGCATTTCCCCAGCGCCCCCGGCAGGACTCGAACCTGCGACCCGCTGCTTAGAAGGCAGCCGCTCTGTCCAACTGAGCTACAGGGGCGAATTTTAGGCAGTCTACCTGCGGTGTTTGCCCTCTGACGGTCTCCCGTTTGACCCTTGCACAGTGCTCGTTCAGCCGACAACTCGCACCGCGGCGCCTGACGCGTTCGTGAACCGCCCGCAGGCCACCACAACCGGTGCCACGACCGCCCCGAAGACACCGGCCGGCGACCCATTCCCCGGTTCGGTGCCACGACGGTGAAACGGTCAGGGTGTCTCCTCCGGGCTCGGGAGCTCGTCCTCCGGCAGACCGACCTCCCGGCGCACCTCCTCGAGGGTCATTAGACGGATCTCGTCGTCCGGCGGGACCATGTTCCGAGAGACGAACCACCCAAGGGTCTCATCCCTCTTGTCGAACACCCGATGGACCCAACGCCCCTGGAACTCCGCCGACTCCCTGAGCCTGCGTTCGAGATCTCGTTCTAGGTTCATGCCCCTCACCTCGAGGCGATGCCGCAGTGGCGACACGCGGGCGAGTTGCGTGGGGCTGCACACCCACTCAAAGCGGGTACTCGATTCCTCGAGGCTCGTTCGACGAACCGGAGCGATGCACCATGTCGGCTGGGAAGGTCATAGCGCCGTCGCGACCGTTGAATCTCACCGTAACGAGTGTCTCGCCCGATTCCTTCTGTATGTCCAGCACTACCCCGAGCGGATTGTGCAGGGTGCCCCTGTCGTACACGCCGGGGACCCACACTCGCTGGCCTATCTCTAGTTCGGTCATCTTGCTTCACCACGCGCTTGCTAGACGGACAGATGTTCGGCATGGTCGGACCACCACGCGCTTGCGGGCCGGTTTGGGCGCGTTCGCTCAAGCTTCGAAACGAACCCTGGCCCCCATGGCCTTCGCCCAGCCAACGGCCGGCGAACCACCACCACCGAACCCATCACCACTTAAGGTTGAGTGGGCTTCC
This sequence comes from Acidimicrobiales bacterium, assembly GCA_036502305.1. Taxonomy (GTDB): domain Bacteria; phylum Actinomycetota; class Acidimicrobiia; order Acidimicrobiales; family AC-9; genus AC-9. Next base: position 5,921 of record DASXYV010000074.1, on the reverse strand, counting down.
TCAATACATTTGTTACCCGCCAAGGCGCAATGGAAAACAGAGGGGCCATTCAGGAACGGGTTGGCCGTTACCTCACCACGAGCGACCGGCCGCAATACCACCTTCGCCGACGGCCTTGAGCTGTATGTGGTGCTCGACACGCCAATCCATCTCTACGACCTCAAGTTGGTGACGCAGCCGACGACCTCGACGTCGATCCCCCACGCAGTGCAGACAGCTGGTGACACTGACTGATCGTGACGAAGCTCCCAGCCTGTCGAGGCGAGCGTAGGTGAGCGCTGTGGTGGTCGTCGCCGATAGGGCGCGTCACACCTCGAAGGCGGCCGCCAACGCATCGACAGGTGCCTGTGGGCCGGTCACCTCGAGCGCAACGTGGTCGGGGTGAGCCTCGACGGACCAGGTCGCCCACCCGCAGCACGTGCGCTCCGCCTTGGCGAGGCGGTCGACCCGTTCCAGTGCAGCGAGGTCGAAAGCCACCTGGTATCCGTCCGCCGTGCGGACCCGGCTGAGCACCAGCGGTCTCAGGGCACGCCACTCCTCAGCTCGTTCGGCGAGATCGGGCTCGGAGAGCTCGCATGGGAACGATCGAGGTGCTTCGGTCACCCACACAGCTTGCCTCTTGATGCCGAGGTCCCGTCAAGCGCGTTGCTCAAGACGGCGGCAGCAGCCCACCCACCGGGCTATCAGCCGACGGCGCACACCTCATCGAATCCCTCGCGCAGCGAGGCCATCAGGCCGTCCGGATCGGTGACCGCCGCCGGGTCGATGGCGGCTCCGATGTTGGCCTCGTCGGCGTAGCTGAAGAGCGACAGGTTGACGGCGGCGCCGGCGTTGGGCCCGAAGGGGTACACGCCGTCGATCCGACTGCCTGCGAAGTACACAGGTACGGGGACGCCAGGGACGTTGCTCGTCACGAAGTCGACGCCGCGCATCATCGATTGGAAGGCGGCCGTCGAGACGCTTGTCCCGAGTCGGTAGAGCACGCCGGCGATTGGAGCGGCGAGGCCGAGTGCCGGCTCGGCGCGCACCTGGCCGACCAGCTCGTGGACCACCCGCATACGCTCGCCAGCGTCGGCGATGTCGAGGGGGACGGCGAATCGAATCGGCGCGAACTGGTTCCCTCCGCCCACCTCGTTGTCGCCGTGGCGGATGTTCACCGGCATCTGCATACGGAGGGCCTCGACCACCGCACCCTGGCGCTCGTGGTAGCGGCGCATGCCACCGATCGTGGCGGCGACGAAGGCGTCGTTGAGGCGGCCGTTGACAGCTTTGGCGGCAGTCTTGAGATCGTCGAGCGCCACGTCGAGCACGTCGAAATGGCGGCCCAGCGAACGATCCGTCATGACCGGGCTCAAGGGATCGACTGCCGGAGCCATCGTGCGTGCGATCGATCCGACCGTTGCGCTGACCTGGCGCCACGCCTGCAGGGGATCCCGGCCGGTGGCGGCGAGGGTGGAGAGCACCGCACCCGTGGCCCGCCGTCCGGTCACCTCCGCCTCGCGGATCTCGTGGGTCAGGCCGCCCACGAACCGGCGCGGGAGCGACGGGATCGACCCTTGTGGTGCGTCGGGCATCGGGCCCCGCCGCTCCCAGCCGTCCCGCTCGAGATCGAAGAACGCCATGGCCATGTTGACGAAGCCGACGCCGTCGGTCATCGAGTGATGCAGCTTGAGCAGCACGGCACAGCGGCCATCGGCGAGGCCGTCGACGACGACGACCTCCCATAGGGGGCGGGCCCGGTCGAAGCTCTGCATGGCCAGCGGCTGGGCGATATCCAGCACGTCGCGCATCGTCCCTGCGCCCGGCGATCGCACGTACCGGACGTGGTAGCTGAGATCGAACCCCGGGTCGATCTCCCATCGGGGCGGAGCCACCGCGAACGGATGGCTCACCACCCGCTGCCGCAAGCGCGGCACGAGCCGGCTTGCTCGGTCCCACACCTGGGTGAACACATCACGGTCCGGAGGCCGCTCCAGGACGGCCACACCCGTGATGGTCGAGCGAAGCAAGGGGTCCTTCTCGATGACCCACATCAGGGCGTCGGCGTTGCTCATCCGGTCGTCGTACTGCAGCTCAGTCCCCACGCGAATCCCCCCTATGGAACGCCGGGCACGCCGTGAGACGAGCTTATGGCGGATCGCTACCCGGTGCTGGTCCGCACGAAATCGGCCACCACCCGCCCGAGCTCCTCGCCGCGGTCCTCCTGAAGGAAGTGCCCGGCCCCGCTGATTGTCACGTGTGGCTCGCCTCGGGAGCCAGGAACGGTCCGGCGGAAGATGGCGTCGCCCCCGCCGGTGATCGGGTCGCCGTCGCTGAAGGCGGTGAGGAACGGCTTTTCCCACCGACCGAGGACCTCCCACGCCCGGCGGTTGGCGTCGCTGGCCGGGTCGTCGGCCCGGGTCGGCACGAGCACCGGGAACATGCGCGCGCCTTCCTTGTAAGACTCGTCCGGGAAGGGAGCGTCGTAGGCCGCGACGACGTCGCGTGGCAGCGTGCTGGTGCAGCCGCCCGCGACGATGGCGCCGACAGGAAGCTCGGGCGTCTCCTGTGAGTACCGCTGCCATGCCGTGAACGCATCGGACAGCCCCTGGTCGCCGGTGGGGAGCCCCGTGTTCGCCGCGACCACACGCGCGAAGCGGTCAGGGTGCTCGGCGACGAGTCGAAGGCCGATCAGGCCGCCCCAGTCCTGGCCGACCATGGTGATGTCGGCGAGGCCGAGTCGATCGAGCAGTGCAGACCGCATCCATTCGACATGGCGGGCGTAGCTGTAGTCGCCGCGCTTCGACAGCTTGTCGGACCGCCCGAAGCCCACCAGGTCGGGTGCCACGGCGCGCAACCCCGCGGCCACCAGGACGGGGATCACCTTGCGGTACAGATAGCTCCAGGACGGCTCACCGTGCAGGAGGAGCACCACCTCGCCCGTGCTCGGCCCCTCGTCGAGGTAGTGGACCCGGAGCAGGGCGTCGGCGTCGCGCACCTCGACGTAGTGCGGCTCGAAGTCGAAGCCCGGTAGATGACGGAAACGGTCTTCCGGTGTCCGCAGGACCCTCACTTGTCGAGCAGCCAGGGCCTCACGATGACCCACGTCTCCTCGGGCCGGTCGGGATCCATGTGGAGCTCCATGGGCTGCGGAGGGCCCGGCGGCTCGCCAGGGGCCTCGACCACGATGGCGGGTTGCTCCCGCGGCAACTCGAGCGCCTGGCGCAGGCCGAAGGCGATGCCGGTCAGGATCGCGCCCGTGGCCGAGCGCCGGCGCCACTCCTCCAGCGCCGGCGGGAGCGCCGTCCGGAGCTCAGGGTCCTCGGCGGCCAGTCCCCGGTCGTCCATGTCAGCCACGCCACAAGGCTACTGCTCTCACCGATCCACTACGCCGGCTGACCGCTCGCCGACTCGGTCGCCAACCGGGTGACGGCCAGCGACCGCAGCTCTGCCGTCTTGATCTTTGCGTTGCCCGTCTGGACCAGGTCGGCCTCGGCGAAGAACAGCACCCGGCGGGGGATCTTGTAGGAGGCGATCCGGCCGCGCAGGAACTCCTGCACGTCGGCCTCCGTGACGCTCGCCCCGTCGTGGGCCACGGCCGCCAGCACCACCATCTCGCCGAGCGAGGGATGGGGCACGGCCACGGCCAGGGCCGCCTTGAGGGCCGGGTGCTCGAGGAGGACGGTCTCGATCTCGACCGGCGAGACGTTGGCTCCGGCCGTCTTGATGAGGTCGTCGGTCCGGCCGGTCCAGTGCAGGAGGCCGAGCTCGTCGACGAACCCTGCGTCACCGGTGTGGAAGAACCCATCGAGGTCGAAGCACTCCTCCGGGGCGACCTTCACGTAGCCCTTCATGAGACACGTGCCCTTGACGGCGATTCCGCCCTCTGCACCGGCTGTCTGGGCTCGGCCGGTGTGAGGGTCGACGATGCGCACGTGCATGCCGGGGAGCACCGCACCCTGGCTTTCGGCCCGGGTCGCCAGTGGAGTGTCCGCCGGCAGGGAGCTGAGGATGGTGAAGGTCTCCGTGAGCCCGTAGGCGGCCCTTGGGCTCCACACGTCGGTGACATTGACGGTCGGATGGCGGCCCCACCCCGTGAACGACTCGATGTGTCGCAGCGCCGAGAGGTCGCGGCGGGCCCAGTCGGGGTGGTCCTCCAGGTCGGCGACCTGGTGAGGCCAGGCGAACGGGGTCGTGATCCGCTCAGCTTCGAGCAGGGCCAGCGACTCGCCCGCGTCGAAGCGCTCCTGGAGCACGAGGCACCCGCCGGCGGCCAGGGTGGCGCCCATCACCATGCTGAACCCAGCTGACCAGAACAACGGGTACGGGCTCCATACCCGGTCGTCGGCGTCCAGGCCGAGGTGGCGTACGAAGCGCCAGCTCTGCAGGCTCGGCGCCCGATGGCCATGAAGGACGCCCTTGGGGTTGGCCGTCGATCCCGAGGTGTAGATGACGATGGCGTCGTCGAACGGGGACACGCTCGCCGCGCAGGCGCGCAAATGCTCCTCGGGCACTGACTCAGCCCCCGCGAGCAGGCCGGTCCAGGAGTCGGTGTCCAGGCAGACGACCCGGCGCAGGAAGGGGAGACGGGTGGACGGCTGCCCGCGCGACATCGCGCGAACCTCGTCGAGGTAGGCGTGTCGACCGAGCCCCTCCTGGAGCAGCAGCACGGCGGTGTCCGAGTGCGCCAGCACGTGCTCGAGCTCCGGCGGCTCGTAGAAGGTGTTCACCGGGACGAGGACTCCGCCCGCCATGGCAACGGCGTAGGCGGCGGCGACCCACTCGGGGCGGTTGCCCATCAGCAGACCGACCCGCGTCCCCTTCCCGACCCCGGCAGCCAGGAGGGCTCGGCCGATCTGGCGGGCCTCGCGACCGAGCTGCTCGTACGTCCACCGGGTCGTCACCGCGGAGCCGGCCCGGCGCCAGGCCAGTGCCTCTCGGTCCGCGTGGCGCCCGACCACCTCGGCCAGGAAGCTTCCGAGGGTGAGCGCACCGATCCCGCCCTCGGTCTCCGGGGGCGGCCCGGAGAACGTCGTCACGCCGGGATCTCGACCTCGACCGGTCCCTTGGCCATGACCGTGCCGTCCTGGGTGGTCATCACGACCTCGATGCTCACGACGCCGGCCCCGAGGGTTGGATCGTGGCGGGTGTCGGTGACCTCTCCGTCCAGGTAGGTCACGTCGCCCTCGAAGGCGGGGAAGCGGTACTGGACCGCCGAGTGACGGGTCAGGGCGCCGTCGCCCGCCCACATGCCCACGTAGTCGAGGACCCAGGCACCCATGGATGCCCCGTAGCCGTACGCCCGGGGCATGCCGATCACCCGGGCGTGGTCGACGTCGGTGTGCCCGCGCGAGGGGCCGCTGTACAGCCCGTCGCCCAGCGCGGGGTCGGCCTTCGCCGCCTCCAACTTGCGGTCCATCTCGGGCAGCCACCCGGCCTCGGTGAGGTGGTCGGGACCTTCCTGAGCGTTGGAGCCCCAGACGGTGAAGATGTAGGACCGCCACTCCGTGGCGAAGGTCGACAGGGTGTGGGGACCGATCGGCCTGGTGGGGAGCCGCTGGCCCACCTCGACCTCCTCCAGCACCGGACCGGAGGATCCGGCCCGGCTGGCGACCCACGCCGACCGCTGCTCGGCCACCTGCGCCAAGCGCTCGGCCGTCCACGTCGGCCGGGGCGCGGCATGCTCGAAGAACCCCCGTCGCCGAGCCTCCTCGGCCACGTAGCGCACGGCCGTCGACCACTGCCGGGCGACCGTGTCCCCACGTTGGTTCGTGTAGACCGTCTCGCCCCGGCTGAACATGGTGGGTCCGGCGAACTTGGTGTCGGACACCTTGTAGTCGACGAAACGCCGCCGCATGCGCAGGTGGTCGCCCGGGTAGATGCAGGGTCCGGCGAACCACCACTCGTCGCCCCCGAAGATCATGTGGCTCCCGGGCAGGTTG
>DASXYV010000073.1:0-2486 GCA_036502305.1 Acidimicrobiales bacterium | reverse complement strand
CCTCGACCTCCTTGCGGAGGCGATCGATGCGCGATTCGTACTCGTCCTTGGCCAGCCTCTCCTCCAGCGGCGTCAGCCCGCCCGACGCCTCCTGGGCGCCCTCCATCAAGCGGGCGAGGACGGCATCGAGGTCGAGCTTTCGCAGCGTGCGGTAGAGGTAGTACGTCCCGCCTACGGGGCGCCCTGGCTCCATGCCCGAGAACCGCGTGACGGCCTGGCGGGCCACCGCGGACAGCACGGCGTCATCGGCGTCCATGAGGGCCCGGTAGAGCAGCTCGGCCAGCTGCTCGGGGCTCATGGCGTCCATCGCCCCCCCGCGTGCCAGCGGGCGATCGTCTCCCGGGATGCGACGGCCGTCGCCGTTTCCGTCGCCGTCCTCGGGCTGGATGTCGTACTGCGGACCCCGGAGCGAGAAGTACACCTCGAAGACGGTCTCGAACGCCTTCCAGTGCGCGTTGCTCTTCACGAGGGTCGCACCCAGGGCGTACTTGAAAGCCTCCCGGTCCTCCAACGGGATGTGGCGCACCGCCTCGGTGGCGTCCAGGTTCTCGGTCAGCGAGACCGGCAGCCCGGCCGCCCGCAGCTCGGAGATGAAGCCGGCGAGGAGATCGAGCACGTCGCCGGGTCAGGCGCCCTCGGCGACCGAGAGCTCCTTGGCCGCCTTCTCGATGTCGGTCCGGTACTTGAGCAGGATGTGGAGCGTGTCCCGGGCCTGCTCGGCGCCGATCGACTCGGCCCCGAGGAGCACGAGGGTCCTGGCCCAGTCCAGCGTCTCGGACACCGATGGGTGCTTCTTGAGCTCGAGGCTACGGAGCGAGCGCACGATGCGGACGATCTGGTCGGCCAGGTGATCGGTGATCTCCGGCACCCGGGTCAGCACGATCGCCTTCTCCCGCTCGAGCTCGGGGTAGTCGATGTGAAGGAACAGGCACCGCCGCTTGAGCGCCTCGGAGAGCTCGCGCGTGTTGTTCGACGTGAGGAAGACCAGGGGCAGCTGGGTGGCGGCCACGGTGCCCAGCTCGGGGATGGAGACCTGGTAGTCGGACAGCACCTCGAGCAGCAGGGCCTCGGTCTCCACCTCGACCCGGTCGACCTCGTCGACCAGGAGCACGACCGGCTCGGTGGCCCTGATGGCCTCGAGCAGGGGCCTGGTGAGGAGGAAGTCCTCGCTGAAGATGTCCTCCTCGAGGTCGCTCCACGACCCGCCCGGCGCTGCCGGCTCGGCGCCGTCGGACTCCACCACCCGCTGGGCCTGGATGCGCAGGAGCTGCTTCTTGTAGTTCCACTCGTAGAGGGCCTTGGACTCGTCCAGACCCTCATAGCACTGCAGGCGGATGAGCCGGCTCCCCGTCATTGCGGCGACGCTCTTGGCCAGCTCGGTCTTGCCCACCCCGGCCGGACCCTCGACGAGGACGGGCTTGCCCAGCCGGTCGGCGAGGTACACGACTCCGGCGATGCCCTCGTCGGCCAGGTACGAGACGCCGGCGAGCCCCTCTCGCACAGCGGGCACCGACTCGAAACGCGGCCCCAACGATGTCACGTTCGTACCTGCCCTTCTCCTTGGATCACGTACTTGACGGTGGTCAGCTCGCGCAGACCCATCGGTCCGCGCGCGTGCAGCTTCTGGGTGCTGATCCCGATCTCCGCCCCCAGGCCCAGCTCGCCGCCATCGACGAAGCGGGTCGAAGCGTTCACCAGGACGGCGGCCGCGTCCACCTCCCGCGTGAACCGGGTCGCCGCTCCCAGGTCCTCGGTGACGATCGCCTCCGAGTGGCCCGAGCCGTAGCGGCGGATGTGCTCGGTGGCGGCATCGAGCGAGTCGACCACGGCCACGCTCAGCTTGAGGTCGAGGAACTCGGTGCCGTAGTCGGCCTCGGTGGCTCGGCCCACGCCGGGCAGGATGCGGGCGACCCGCTCGTCGCCCAGCAGCTCCACTCCCTCGAGGGCTGCCTGGGCCCGCGGCAGGAACGACTCGGCCACGTCCCGGTGCACGAGCAGCGACTCGGCCGCGTTGCAGACGCTCGGCCGCTGGGTCTTGGCGTTGACCACGACGGCCAGGGCCGTCTCGAGTTCAGCGCCGGCATCCACGTAGACGTGGCAGTTGCCGTCGCCGTCGATGATGTAGGGCACGGTGGCGTGCTCGAGCACCGACGCCACCAGGGAGCGGCCGCCACGCGGGACCAGGCAGTCGATCAACCCCCGGAGCTGCATGAACTCCCGCGCCGATTCCCTGCTCCCGTCCTCGACCAGCACCACGGCATCGGGCGGGAGTCCGGCTTTGGCGATCCCCTCCCTGAGGAGGCCGGCGACGGCCTGATTGGACCGGACCGCGGCCGACGAGCCCCGCAGGAAGGCCGCGTTCCCGGACTTGAGGCACAGCCCGGCAGCGTCGCTGGTGACGTTGGGCCGGTTCTCGTAGATGATGCCGACGACCCCGAGCGGAACCCGCACCCGGCGGATGCGCAAGCCATTCGGGCGGACCCAGC
>DASXYV010000072.1:0-2333 GCA_036502305.1 Acidimicrobiales bacterium | reverse complement strand
CCGCACGGGCCGGGTGGTTCCCGGAGTGGAGCTGCGCGTCGTGGCCCCGGACGATACCGAGCTGCCCCGCGACGGGAAGTCGGTGGGGGAGTTCGAGGTCCGCGGCCCCTGGGTCACGGCGTCGTACTACGGCGACCCTTCCCCCGAGCGGTTTCACGACGGCTGGCTGCGAACGGGCGATGTGGGGACCCTCGACGACCGCGGCTTCATGCAGATCACCGACCGCACCAAGGACGTCGTCAAGTCGGGCGGGGAGTGGATCTCGTCGGTCGAGCTGGAGACCGTGCTCATGTCCCACCCCTCCGTCTACGAGGCCGCGGTGGTGGGAGTGCCGGACTCTCGCTGGGAGGAGCGGCCGCTGGCGTGCGTGGTGCCCAACGAAGGTGCCGACCTCGATCCTGTCGAGCTGCGACGGTTCCTCGCCGACCGGGTCGCCCGGTTCTGGCTACCGGAGCGGTGGGCGATCGTCGGGGAGGTGCCCAAGACGAGCGTCGGCAAGTTCGACAAGAAGGTGCTGCGGGCGAAGTTCGCCGAGGGCACTCTCGACGTCGTGTCCGCCGGCGATACGGCGCAGCGCTCGGCCCCCGACTGAGTCGGGGGCCCCGGCGCAGCCGCCAGCCGCAGAGCGGGGGCAGACTGGTGGGATGAGCGACGCACTGGTCACCGAGCTGTCGGTGGCGCTGGCGCCCGACAGGGTCCGCAGCGGGCCTCTCGAGCTGACCCTCTACCGCCGGGACGCCTCGCTCCTCGAAGGCCAGCCAGGGGTGGTGTGCTTTCCGTGCACGACCGAAGAGGTCCAGGCGGCGGTGACGATCGCCCGACGACACCGGCGGCCGGTGGTGCCGCGGGGCTCGGGAACGGGCCTGGCGGGGGGCGCCGTCCCCGTCGGCGCTGACGGCGCCGAGCCCGTCGTGGTCGTCACCACCAAGATGGACGCGATCCTGGAGATCGACGAGGGCGCCAGGGTGGCGTGGGTGCAGCCCGGCGTGCTCAACCTCGACCTGTCGCGTGACGTCGCCCACCTGGGACTCCATTTCGCCCCCGACCCGTCAAGCCAGCAGTCGTGCTCTGTCGGCGGCAATGTCGCCAACAACTCGGGCGGCCCCCACTGCCTCGCCTACGGGGTAACCAGCGCCCACGTGCTGGCCGTCGAGGTCGTGCTGCCCGACGGCACGCTTGCGCTGCTCGGAGGCCTCGACCCGGAGCCCCCGGGCTACGACCTGCGGGGAGCCTTCATCGGCAGCGAGGGCACCATGGGCATCGCCGTCCGCATCGCCGTGCGCCTGTCACCCGACCCCCCGGCGGTACGCACCATCCTGGTGGACTTCGCCTCGATCGAGGCGGCGGCGGCGACCGTCACCGGCATCATCGCCGCCGGGCTGGTCCCGGCCGCCCTGGAGATGATGGATGCCCGCATCACGGCGGCCGTCGAGGACTACGTCCACGCCGGGTTCCCCCGCGACGCCGCCGCGGTCCTCCTGGTGGAGGTGGACGGGCTGACCGATGGAGTCGAGGCCGCGGCCCAGGTCGTCGCCGACGTGGCCGAGGCCAACGGCGCCCGGGGTGTGCGCGTGGCGGCAGACGAGGCCGAGCGGGCCCTGCTGTGGAAGGGGCGGAAGTCCGCTTTCGGTGCAATCGCCCGCATCGCGCCCGACTACTACCTCCACGACACCGTTGTCCCCCGCACCCGCCTGGTGGAGGTGCTGGCGCAGATCTACGAGATCGCCGAACGGCACCACCTGCTGGTCGTGAACGTCTTCCACGCCGGTGACGGCAACCTCCATCCGCTGCTGGTGTTCGACCGGAGAGAGCACGGCGTGATGGAGCGCGTCCTCGCCGCCGGCGCCGAGATGATCGCCGCGTGCGTCGCCGTCGGTGGGGTGCTCTCCGGAGAACACGGCATCGGTCTCGAGAAGCGCGACCACATGGGCCTGATCTTCTCGGACGCCGATCTCGACGCCCAGCGTCGGCTGCGGCTGGCCTTCGACCCCGACCAGTTGTGCAATCCCCACAAGGTCCTTCCGTCGGGATCCCGCTGCGGCGATCTTCAGTCGGTGCCGGCGGGGGCCTGGATATGACGGGGCCCATCCGGACGGTGCCTGGCACCGACCGGGCGCTCCAGGACTTCACCGCCGAGGTGGGTCGGAGCGACCCGGTCGTGGCGGTCGGCGGTCGGACGCAATGGACCGTCGGTGGCGATCCCGACGCATCGGCACGCGAGGTGCGGGCCCCCGCAGGGGTGGTGAAGCACGAGCCGGCGGAGATGATCGTGCGGGTCCGGGCCGGGACGCCGGTGGCCGAGCTCGACGCCGCCCTCGCCGAGGGTGGGCAGA
>DASXYV010000071.1:0-7232 GCA_036502305.1 Acidimicrobiales bacterium | reverse complement strand
GCCTCGAGCTGGGTCCTCGGGACCCCACCGCGCAGTCTGTGTCCGCAGTGCGGGCGGGTGAAGCTGCCCCACGTGGTGTGCCCCAACTGCGGCTGGTACGGGGGCCGACAGGCCATCGACGTCGACTGACGGGCACGTGACCCGCTCCGCTCCCGAGGCCTCCCCCACCCCCGTGACAGAGCCCGAGCCCACCGCCCGGGAGGTCGCCGCCCGACAGTCCGCGAGCTTCGCCGTCGCCGTCGACGCCATGGGTGGCGACCGCGGCCCCAGGGAGATCGTCGCCGGCGCCCGTGTTGCCGGCGCTGACCATCGCCGCCGCTCGGCCGTCTCGCACCGCCTCGGCGGCGCGGACGAGCGAGGCGTCCTTCTTGCGCCGGACCCCCTGACCAGGATCCTCGTGCATCCCGATCACCTCGCTGGCCGGCACGACCTCGAGGCCCGCCGTGTCGCCGAGCTCCTCGGGCCGGCCCACGAGCAGCACGGGGATGTCGAGCTCGTCGACCGCCTGACGGGCACCGGCGACGATCTCCCTGGGGCCGCGGTCGCCGCCCATGGCGTCGACGGCGACGGCCAAGCTCGCGGACTCTCGGGCTGCGGCTTTCCGGGCCGCGGGCTCGGGCTCGACCACGGGGGCGGGGGAGGCCTCGGAAGCGGGGGAGGCCTCGGAAGCGGAGCTGGTCACGTGCCCGTCAGTCGACGTCGATGGCCTGTCGGCCCCCGTACCAGCCGCAGTTGGGGCACACCACGTGGGGCAGCTTCGCGCGCCCACACTGCGGGCACACGCTGCGCGGCGGGGTCCGGAGGACCCAGCTCGAGGACCGGCGACTGCGGGTCTTGGCCTTCGAGGTCTTCTTCTTGGGGACGGCCATCTTCTCTCGCTCTCGTCTGGCGCGTGCTGTCCGGACTTACCCCGCTCAGCGGCGAAGCTCACCGCCTCTCAGGGCGTCGAGCGGTGCCCACCGAGGGTCGACCGTCTCGGTCTGGCACGAGCAACTCACTTCGTTGCGGTTGATCCCGCAGACCGGGCACAACCCGAGGCACCCCTCCATGCAGAGAGGAACCTGGGGGAGGTCCAACAGCACAGCGTCGCGCGCCAGCGGCTCCAGGTCGAGCTGGTCGCCGCGGAGCGGGTAGGTCTGCTCGGGGTCTCCGCTCGGCTCGAACAGCTCGCGGACGGCGCTGCGCAGCTCGCCATGGGCCACGGCAAGGCAGCGGCGGCACTCCCCGGCCCAGGGAGCGGTCACCGAGCCCGTCGCCAGGATCCCGCCGTGCACCGACTCGAGCAGCACCTCCACGGCCACAGGGCCCCCCTCGGGCACCGAGCTGCCCGTCACGGCCAGCTGTGGGATCGGCCCTTCACGCCGCTCCCGCCGGCTGGCGCCAGGTTGGCGCCGAAGGGTCGCCACGTTGACGACGAAGGGATGCTGGGTCATCGTCCTCGCCCCCTGTCCCTAGCCTCGGTCCTGGTCGAAGAACTCTCCCCCGTTGGCGTCGAGTCCGTTGCCCCTGGCCTCGCCGGGCTTGACCGCGCCCGAGTCGAAGCTCACCAGACCGCCGCCGACGGTCAACGCCGGCGTCTCCTGGAGCTTGCGGCGGCCCGACTGCACGGTCTTCGCCGTCCGCTCGAGCAGGTCCTCGAAGGAGGCCAGCTTGCGGTCGCAGTAGTCCTCGGCCTCCCTGCGCAGCCGTCGGGACTCGTCATGCGCCCGGTCGAGGACGCGCTGGGCGGCGTGCTGCGCCTGGCGGACGATCTCGCCGCGCTGCACCATGCTCTCGGCCTGCACCCGTGAGGCCTCGAGGATGTCCTCGGCCTCGCGGTGGGTCTTGCTGAGGAAGTCGTCGCGCTCCCGGAGCATCCAGCGGGCGTGACGGAGCTCCTCGGGAAGCTGCCGGAGCGCTTCCTCCAGCACCTTCACCAGGTCGTCCCGGCCGACGAGGGCGTTGGTGGACAGCGGCACCGACTTGGCGCTGCGGACTGTCGCGATCGCTGCACGAAGCAGCTCCTCGGTACCGGCTCCCTCCACCGGCTCGAACAGGCTCACGGCCCGAACCTCTCCTGGAGCCGTTTGGCGACGGGGGCGGGCACGAGGCCGGAGACGTCCCCGCCGAAGCGCGCCACCTCGCGCAAGAGTCTCGAGGCGATGAACGAGTGGGTCGACGCCGTGGGGATGAACAGGGTGTCGATCCCCGACAGCTGCTGGTTCATCTGGGCCATCTGCATCTCGTTCTCGAAGTCGGTCACGGCCCGCAGACCCTTCACGATGGCAGTCGCCCCGACCTCCTCGGCCACGTTGACCACGAGGGTCGACATCCCCACGACCCGGACGAGCGGCAGGTGGGTTGTCGACTCCTCCAGCATCGCCTGGCGCTCCTCGAGGCTGAACAGGGGCTCGCCCTTCTGGGGGTTGCGGAGGACGGCCACGATCACCTCGTCGAAGAGCCGGCTGGCGCTCTCGACGACCTCGAGGTGACCGTTGTGGAACGGGTCGAACGATCCGGGGAACAGGGCGATCCTCACGAGGCACCTTTCCGAGCGACCTGATGCGGCAGCGGCTGGACCAGGGTTACCACCGTACCGCCGTAGCGCTTCGTAGTCCGAACCATCCAGCCTGCAGGCGCCTCGAGCGGCACCGAGGACTCCAGCACGGCCAGCTCGGCGGACAGTCCGTTCAGGAGGCGCGCCCAAGCGGTGAAGTCGTACGGCGGGTCGCACAGCGCGAGGTCGAACGCCCGGTCGCCGGCCTCATGGGCCGACCTCCCGGGCCCGCCATCCTTATGGGCCGACCTCCCGGGCCGGCCATCCTTATGGGCCGACCTCCCGGGCCGGCCGTGCTCATGGGGCCGGCCATGCTCCAGCCAGGCCAGAACCTCGGCCCGCACCACCTCGGACGAGGCGCCAGCCAGCCCTACCGCGGCCAGGTTGTCGCGGATGGTCGCGGCGGCGGCCGGGTCACGGTCGACGAACGTCACGTGCGCTGCGCCCCGCGAGAGCGCTTCGATGCCGAGGGCGCCGGTGCCGGCGAACAGGTCGACCACCGTCGCCCCTTCCACGGCCCGGAGGCTGGTCAAGACGTTGAACACCGCCTCCCGGACTCGGTCGCCGGTGGGCCGGATCGAGCGGCCGGCCGGAGCCCGGAGGCGGCGGCCTCCTGCCACCCCACCGACCACTCGCATGCCTTCCAGATTACCGCTGCCCGTGTCGGGCCCGGTGGTTGTCTTCGCTCAGCTCTTGAAGAGGAACTCGGCCTCGTCCTCGTCGATCATGAGGCGGACCTCGTCGGCCAGCAGGTCGTGGGCGCCGAGCATCGGGTCGGCGTCGACGATGTCGAAAGCCATCTGACGGGCCTGCGCCACCAGCTCCCTGTCCCTACGGAGGGAGGCGAGCTTGAGATCGCTGCGCCCCTTCTGGCGGGTGCCCAGCACCGTCCCCTCGCCCCGAAGGTCCAGGTCCACCTCGGCCAGGTGGAAGCCGTCGGTCGACTCCTGGAGGGCCTCGAGCCGCTTCTCACCCTCGGGCGAGGAGCCCTCGCCGAGCAGGTAGCACCAGGATGCGTCCTTTCCCCGGCCCACACGACCCCGAAGCTGGTGGAGCTGGGCCATCCCGAAGCGGTCGGCGTCCTCGATCACCATCACCGTGGCGGTGGGGACGTCCACACCGACCTCGATGACCGTGGTGGCCACCAGAACGTCGATCTTGCCGTCCCTGAACTCGGCCATGACCGACTCCTTCTCCCGGGCCGGCATCTGGCCGTGGAGGAGACCGAGCCGGAGCCCCGGCAGGTCCTCTCGGGCCAGCCGCTCGCGCTCCTGGGTGGCCGAGCGGGCCTGGACCCGCTCCGAGTCCTCGACAAGGGGGCACACGACGTAGGCCTGCCTCCCGGCTGCCACTTCCGTCCGCACCGTGTTCCAGGCGCTCTCCACCTCCAGCGGTCCCCTGGCCCAGGTCGTCTGGACCGGGGTCCTCCCCGGAGGCAGCTCGTCGAGCACCGTCACGTCGAGGTCGCCATACATCGTCATGGCGGCGGTCCGGGGTATCGGCGTGGCCGTCATCACCAGCACGTCGGGGTCGGCGCCGCCCGAGTACCTGCCCTTGCCGCGAAGGATGTCCCGCTGCTCCACACCGAAGCGGTGCTGCTCGTCCACCACCACGACCCCGAGGGAGGCGAAGGCCACCTCCTCGGTGAGCAGGGCGTGGGTTCCCACGAGGATGTCGACCGTCCCCGCACGAAGGCCGTCGTGGAGCCGGGCGCGCTCGGTGGGGGTCGTGCGGTTCGTCAGCAGCTCCACCCGGACCGGGCGGTCCTGGGTGAGGGTCGATTCGTCGGGCATGACGACGTGGCGTAGGAGCCACCGGACACCCGCGTAGTGCTGCTCGGCGAGCACCTCCGTCGGCGCCATGAGGGCGCCCTGGTGGCCGCCCTGGACGGCGACGAGCAGGGCAGCCAGGGCGACGACCGTCTTACCGGCGCCGACGTCTCCCTGCAGCAGACGGTGCATTGGATGGGCCTTGGCCAGGTCGCCCTCGATGGCGGCGATGGCCCCCTCCTGGGCGCCGGTGAGCGAGAACGGCAGACGAAGCCGGAACTCCTCCAGCAACGACGGCGCTCCCGGCTCCGGCTTGATCGTGTGGCTGATGCCAACCGCCTGCTGCTCGAGCTTGCGCTTGCGCATGACCAGCGCCACCTGGAGGCGGGCCAGCTCGTCGAAGGCGAGGCGACGCCGGCCGGCATCCTTGGCCGGCATCGATTCGGGAGCATGGATCTGGTTCATGGCCTGGCTTCGCCCGACCATCCCGAGCTGCTCCCGCCAGCGCTCGGGCAGGGGGTCTGCGAGCTCGCCGGCTCGCCGCAGCGCGCTCTCGATCCAGTCGGCCAGCTCCCAGGTGGTCAGGCCGGCTTTGTCGGACTGGGGGTAGACGGGCACGATGCGTCCCGTGCGGTCGCCGACCAGGTCGACGACCGGGTTGGTCATCTGGCGGCGGCCGCGGTACAGGTCCAGCTTCCCGAAGAAGACGGCCTGCCGGCCGGTCACAAGCTGCTTGGCCCGCCACCCCTGGTTGAAGAAGGTGCAGCGCAGATAGGCGGTGCCGTCGAACACGTCGATCTCGACCAGGGCCCGGCCCTGGCGCGTCCGCCGGGTGCTCACCCGCTTCACGTGGGCGAGAACCATGGCCTCCTCGCCCACCTTCAGGTCCTTGACCGCGACCTGCTGGGTGCGGTCGATGTACCGGCGGGGGTAGTGGGTGACGAGATCGAGCACCGTGGTGATGCTCATCTCCTCCAGCGCCTTGGCCTTGGTAGGCCCGACGCCGGACAGGTCTGTCACTGGACGCTCGGCGAGTGCGCGCAGCTGCAGGCGCCCACTCGCGTCCCGCCTCTGCATCAGTCGATACTCAACAGGTACGGGTAGAGGGGCTGCTCACCGTGGTGGATCTCCACGTCGATGTCGGCGCGGTGCTCGCTCAGCCACTCCGTGATGCGGCGGGTGTCGGCCGGACTTGACCCATCGCCCTCGATGAGCGTCACGATCTCGTGCTCGTCGGTGAGCAGCTTCTCGAGCAGCGCCGTGGTGGCCTCGGCGAGCGTCGGCTGCACGACCTCGACGCCCCGCTTGGAGAGGCCCATCCAGTCGCCCTCGGCGACGGGACCGGCCGGGCTGTTGCTGGCCCGGACGGCCCTGGTGACCTCGCCGGCGATGACCCGCTGCGCGGCCGAGGCCATGACGCCGGCGTTGTCGTCGACGCCCGCCTCGGGGTCGTACTCGAGCAGGGCGGCGAAGCCCTCGGCGACGCCGAATGTCTTCACGACCCGCACGCGCTTGTCGGTGAGGGCGTCGACCTGCTCGGCCACGGGAACGATGTTCCCGTTGTTCGGCAGCACCACGACGTCGTCCGCCGGAGCCGCTTCCACGGCCTCGAGGATCTGCGCCGTCGACGGGTTCATGGACTGTCCCCCAGCCACCATCTGGTGGACTCCGAGTGACCGGAAGATCCGGCGAATGCCGGTGCCGGTCGCGACCGCGACCACCGCCGTGGCCGGCACCGGCCAGGCCGGCTCCTCCTCCGCCGGTGCGCCCGCAGCCGCGTCCCGCACCCAGCGCTCCTCCTCGACCTGGTCCAGGAGGTCGGTCACCCGAATGTTGCGGGGCCGGCCCGCGTCGATGCCCGCTTCGACCGCGGCGCCGATGTCGTCGGTATGGATGTGGCAGTTCCACATCCCCTCCCCACCGACCACGACGATCGAGTCGCCGACGCCGGCCCACACGTCCTTGAAGGCCGGGATCGAGGCGTCGGGCGCCTCGAGCAGGTACATGACCTCGTAGCGGAGGTCCCCGACGTCCTCCGCACGCTCGGGCTCGCCCCCGTCGGACGCGGGTCGGCCGGCCGTCCCCTCGGGCCGGACTTTCGGGCGGGCGTCGCTCCCCGTCGTCCGCAGCGGCTCCGACGGCGCATGCTCGGGCTCGGGGATGGGGCGACCTGCCACCACCAGCAGGAAGGCGTCCAGCAGCAGCACGAAGCCCACGCCGCCGGCGTCGACGACCCCCGCCTGCTTGAGCACCGGCAGCAGGTCGGGTGTGCGAGCCACCGACTCGGTGGCCGCCACCCGCGCCGCGTCGAGCACATCCGCGAGCCCGCCGCCGGCGTCGGCCCTGGCCCGGGCGGCCGTAGCGGCGTCAGCGGCGACAGTGAGGATCGTTCCCTGGACCGGTCGCATCACGGCCCCCTCGGCCGCCGTCGCCGCGTCGACCAGGGCGGTGGCGACATCCGATGCCCCTGCCGACTCCAGGCCTCGCAGCACGTCGGACGCCCCCCGGAGGATCTGGGAGAGGATCACGCCGGAGTTGCCCCGCGCCCCCATCAGCGAGCCGTGGGCCACGGCCTTGCACACCGCGGTCATCTCCAGATCGGAGTCGCCGAGAGACTCGAGCTCGCTCGCCACAGCCTCCAGGGTGAGCGCCATGTTGGTGCCGGTGTCGCCGTCGGGCACCGGGTACACGTTCAGACGGTTGATGGCCTCCTGGTGCGCACGAAGGCCGTCACGGTAGGCCAGCATCGCCGCCATGAGGTCGCCGGCAGCCAGCCGGTCCAGCGCGTCCATTGGTAGTCAGGGGCGCGGTGCCCTTGCGGGCCCGGTTCCCCATCCCCCTTTCGATCCGTGCGTGCCGTTCTCCGGCACACGGCTCACCGACGGTCTTCTGAACATGGTTACGCCGCCTTCGGATAACGGATAGTG
>DASXYV010000070.1:0-2251 GCA_036502305.1 Acidimicrobiales bacterium | reverse complement strand
CGCGAGAGATCCTCGACCGTCTCGGCCGCACCGGTGGCGACGGCGACGGCCAGCTCGTCGTCGGCCTCGATGCTGACACTCAGCTCGAGGCCCCCTCGGGCCAGCGCGCGCAACAGCTCGCCGGCGAGCCTGGTGACGATGATGGCGGTGGCGGGGTCGGTCGTGACGGGCTGGGTGGGGGTGGCGAGGCGTCCCGGCGTCCCCACGACCTCCCGTATCACCTCCAGCTCGACCGCGACGGCGGCAGAGAGGTCCGTGCCGTCCGTTCCGTCCCAACCAGCCGGCATGGGCATGGCGAGACCACCGATCGCGTTCCACTCTCGTTCGAGCCGAAGCCGCTCGAGATCCCAGAGGGCATCGGCGACATCGGCGACCCCGGACCCGCTCGGCTCCGCTTCCTGCTGGGGCGCGTCGGCCGCCTTCTTCCCGCGGCGTCCGGCGCGAGCAGCTCGCTTGTCCGCGTCGGCGGCGCGTCGCTCCGCCTCGTCGGTGTCGCGACGGGCTTGCTCAGCGCTGAGCTGCGACTCGTCGGCCCGGCGCTCGGCCGCCGCCGTCTCGGCCCGGGCCTCGCGCAGGACTGCATCGGCGGTGGCGGCCGCTTCGGAGGCCGCGGTCCGCTGTCGCGCCTCCTCCTCTGCCCGCGCTTCTGCCGCGCGGAGCTGCTCCGCAGTCGTTCCGAGCTCCACCTCGAGTCGCTCCGACCGCGAGAGCTCGTCCGCCGCTGCGGCTGAGCGCCGCACGAGGAGAAACAGCAACACCAAGGCCGTCAGACCCACGGCGACGGTGACGCCCAGCACTGCGGTCATGGGACGCGAACGTAGCGTGCCGGGGCCCTCGGGTGGACCTGGATCATCGGCAGGCATCGGGCCGGGTGAACCGATGCGGCACAGTCAGCAAACTCTTTCGTGGCGACCTGCAGTACCGACCCGCCCGAGCACCCTGCCGGCACAAACGTTCGCGTCGGCGACCGCCTCCACGACGAACGCCGAGGACATCACTCTGATGCACGACCATGACTTCGTCGGCTTTGCGAACGGCGTCGGACCCGATGGCGCACCTGGACCACTCGGACCGTGAGCGCGCTGTCGACCGCCGGGCTGCCGGCGGGGACGGTGTTCGCCGCCGAGGCCCGCGACACCAAGGCTCTTGTGGGGACGCTCGACCTGGCCACCGGGGGGATCACGCCCCTGGGCAACAGCTTCAGCGACCCTCACGGGTTGCTGTTCGTGCCCTCCCATGGCGATCCCGGGAACGACACCTCCCCAGGACCCTGAGCCACAACGACGCCGCATGCATCCCGGCCGATGGTCGGCCCCGCCTCCTCGGGGAGCCAGTTGTAGCCTCTAGGCGTGAAGGAGCTCATCTACCACCGTCAACTCCTGCCTGCTCTCGGTCGTGACGCCGACCGGGTTGGCTTCCACGACGAGGACTACCACGCCACGTGGGCGACACACGGCGACCGGGTCCTCCGTCTGGCCAGCGCCATGCACGATGAGCTGGGACTTCGCCAGGGTGACCGGTTCGCCGTCTTGGCCGTCAACAGCCACCGGTATCTTGAGCTGTTCCACGCCGGCTTCCTTGGGGCCGGGGTGATCAACCCGCTCAACCTCCGCCTGGCCGCCAAGGAGCTGGCCTTCATCCTCAACGACTCGGGCACCGAGGTGATCTTCACCGACTGGCTGTTCTCGGGCCTGCTGGAGCAGGCCCGACCGGAGCTCGAGCACCTGCGCCAGGTGGTGCTCCTGGGCGAGGGCGACGCGCCCCACGACGTGAGCTACGAGGACCTGATCGAGGCGGGCAAGCCGGAGGTGCCGCCCGAGCCCGAGGAGGATGATCCCGCGGTCCTCATGTACACCGGAGGCACCACGGGCCTGCCCAAGGGTGTCGTGCTCAGCCAGCGGGCCGAGATGCTCAACCTGTACCACGTCGCCATCGCCATCGGGCTCGGCGAGGACCGCGTCTACCTGCATCAGACCCCGATGTTCCACGCCGCGTCCATGGCCGCCATCCTGGGCATCCCGGCAAGCGGGGGCGTGTCGGTGTTCGTTCCCCTGTTCAAGCCCGATCACGTGCTCGAGGTGATCGAGCGGTACCACGTCAACCAGACGGTGATGGTCCCGACGATGATCGCCATGCTGCTCGACGACCCCAACTTCTCTCCTGAGCGGGTGGCCAGCCTCAAGACCCTGACCTACGGCGCGTCGCCCATGCCGGCCGCACTGCTGAAGCGGGTCTTCGAGGCCCTTCCGGA
>DASXYV010000069.1:0-7267 GCA_036502305.1 Acidimicrobiales bacterium | reverse complement strand
CACTATCCGTTATCCGAAGGCGGCGTAACCATGTTCAGAAGACCGTCGGTGAGCCGTGTGCCGGAGAACGGCACGCACGGATCGAAAGGGGGATGGGGAACCGGGCCCGCAAGGGCACCGCGCCCCTGACTACCAATGGACTACCGGGTAGAGGAGCTGTCTCGAGCGGCCTTGGTCTCGGTCGACACGATCCGCTTCTACCAGGCCAAGCGCCTCCTGCCCCCGCCGAGGCGCATCGGTCGGTTGGCGATCTACGACGACGACCACCTGGAGCGGCTCCGGGAGGTCCGTCGGCTCCAGGAGCGCGGCTTCACCCTCGGCGTGATCGGCCGAATCGTCCGGGAGGAGCTCGGTCGCGCTGACGAGGCCCTCGTCGAGGCCGTCGTCGGAGGGGCCGACGAACGGCGTCCCGACGGTTTGCCGGAGGAGTTCCTCACCCTCTCCGAGTTGGCCGAGCGGGCCGGGGTGCCGGGGGCCCTGCTGGAGGCCCTGGAGAAGGAGGGTGTCCTCATTCCGCGCCGCCACGAGGGGGAAGGCCGCTACACAGAGGCGGATACCGCCGCCTTGAGGGCGGGGCTCCGGCTCCTGGAGTACGGGCTGCCGCTCGGCGACGTCCTCGAGCTGGCCCGCCTCCATGCTCGGTCGGCCCGAGCGTTGGCAGAGCAGGCGGTCGAGCTCTTCGACGAGCACGTGCGCCAGGGCCATCGTCGTGTGGGCGAGGAGGATCCCGAGGCCGCGGCCCGCCTCGTCCAAGCGTTCGATGCCCTCTTGCCGGCGACGGTCTCACTCGTCGCCCACCATTTCCGGCGAACCCTGCTGGCGGTGGCCCAGGAGCACATCGAGGCGGTCGGCGATCAGGACGAGGTCGCGGCTGTGCGATCCGAAGCACTGCGTCGCCTCGAGCGGCCCCTGGCGGTGGAAGGGTGAACCGAGGCGGGACGGACTTCCTGCCTCAGGGCGCCGAGAAGTCCCGTCGCGTGACGGCGATGTTCGACGCCATCGCCCCCACCTACGACCGGATGAACCGGCTCATGACGTTCGGTCTCGACAGGATGTGGCGCCGCCGGACCGTCGCCGCCCTCGGTTTGCCGGCCGGGGCGACCGTGATCGATCTCGCCTGTGGGACGGGCGACCTTTGCGTAGAGCTGGGGCGGGCGGAGCTCGCGGCGTTCGGGGTCGACCTGTCTGCGGGCATGCTCGGGGCTGCCCACACCCTGGCTCCGCTGCTACGCGGCGACGTGGACCGCCTCCCGCTGGGGAAGGCATCCGTCGACGGTGCTACCTGTGGGTTCGCCCTCCGCAACCTGGTGAGCCTCGACGCGTTCCTGGCCGAGCTGGCGCGCATCGTGCGTCCGGGCGGTCGCATCGCGCTCCTGGAGGTGGCCGAGCCGACCAACCCGGCGCTGCGGTTCGGCCACCGCTTCTATTTCACCGAGATCGTGCCCCGGCTCGGAGCTGCGCTGTCGGATGGCGCGGCGTACCGCTACCTGCCCCGCTCGGTTGCCTACCTGCCGCCTCCGGAGTCACTTGTCGCCATGGTTGCCGCCGCAGGGTTTTCCGATGCTCGTCGCAACCTGCTCTCGGGGGGCATCGTGCAGCTCCTCGTCGGGACGCGATCATGACCGGTCGAGCGGGACTGGCACGGCGGGGAGCCCTCGTGGCGAGGACGGTCGAGCTTGGGACCGACGTGGACCTGGCTCGTGTTGCGGGACAGCACGGCGTTCTCTGGCAGAAGGCGGGTATGGGCTTTGCCGGCAGAGGAGTTGCAGCGAGGGTGAGGGTGGCTCCCGGACGGCTGGACTCGGCGGCGGCAGACGCTCGGGAGCTGCTGTCCAGGATCGATGCGGATGGCCCCCATCCGCCTGTCGCTGTGGGGGCTCTTCCGTTCTCGACGTCGATCGAGGGTGAGCTGATCATTCCTGAGCTCCTGGTGCGTCGTGAGCGCGACGGCAAGACTTCGCTCACCATCACGGGCTCCGAACCCCACCCTGACTCGGCCGCCGGCATGGCGACGTGGGGGGGCGAGCAGTCACACCTGAGCGACGCGCGGCCGATCGAGTACGTGGTGCGGTCTGTGACCGACGTGCGCTGCTGGAGTGAGCAGGTTGCCGATGCCGCTCGGGCCGTCGCTGCGGGCCGCCTCGGCAAGGTTGTGCTCGCTCGCGAGGTAGCGGTGGTGGCGAGTCGCACCATACCGGTGGCCGAGGTGGTCCGACGCCTGGGCATTTCCTACCCGTCGTGCATGGTCTTCGCCGCGGATGGGTTCGTGGGCGCCAGTCCAGAGCTGCTCGTCGCCCGTGAGGGTGACCGGGTATGGTCCCAGCCCCTCGCCGGCACCGCGCCGCGGCACGGCACGCAGAGTGCCGATCTCGATGCCGAGTCCTCGCTGATGTCATCGGCCAAGGAGCGTGAAGAGCACCGCATCGTGGTCGATGCGGTGGGGATGACGCTGGCTCGCTTCTGTCGTGTCCTGGACGTCCCCGACGTCCCGTCCCTAGTTCCCATCGGGATCGTCGCCCACCTCGGCACCGCCATCGAGGGCCGGCTTGTTGACCCTCTCCCGTCGGTGTTGGAGCTGGCGTCAGCCCTACACCCGACGCCGGCCGTGGCGGGAAGCCCGACCGAAGCCGCCTTGTCCCACATCGCCGCGGTCGAGGGTGTCGACCGCGGGCGGTATGCGGGGCCGGTCGGATGGGTGGACGCGGCCGGCGACGGTGAGTGGGCGGTCGGCATACGCTCGGCGGAGCTCGCAGGCAACACGGCCCGGCTGCTGGCCGGAGCGGGCATCGTCGCCGAGTCCGTCGCCGAGGCGGAGCTGGCCGAGACCGAGCTCAAGCTCCAGCCCATGCTCAATGCCATCGTGCGGCCCTGAGGCGACGCGTCCGCAGACCGTCAGACTCGGCACACGTCAGCCTGCTCGGCGACCGAGACCCTCGAGGGCAGCGGCGACGGCAGCGTGTAGCTCGTCATGCACGAGCACGTTCGCCCGCTGCTCGGTGCGGACCACGATCACCGTCATCCTTCCTGTCTTCAACGCGGCCCGCACCGCCTGGTCGAGCTCGTCGATCCGATCGACCTCACACGTGGCGAGGCCATGGAGTCGTGCCAGGCCGCCCAGGTCGAGACCATGGGGTGTGGCGAAGAGTCGCTCGAAATCATCCCCGGGCAGCGCGGAGGCCTGCGGCAGGAACGAGAAGATCCCCCCACCGTCATTGTCCACGACCACCATGACGCAGCTGAGCTCCCGGAGCGCGGCGCCGAGAAGCGCTCCGGCGTCATGCAAGAGCGCAAGATCGCCGACGAGCCCGACGGTCGGGCACCCGGGGCGGCTGGCGGCGGCGCCGAGGACGGTGGAGACGACGCCGTCGATGCCGTTGGCCCCGCGGTTGGCGAGCACGCGCACGTCGTGACGCGGCCTGGCGAACCACTCGACGTCGCGAACCGGCATCGAGGACGAGACGACAAGGGTGGCCTCACTCGGTAGACAGTCGACCAGAGCCCGGGCGATCCCCGGCTCGGTCGGCGCCCGATGGCGGACCAACACGCGATCGAGGGCCTCCTGGGCCGTGGACTCGGCGAAGGCCCAGCTCTCGAGCCAGCCTGGGACGCAGGGCACAGGTCCGGTGCGGGCCATCGTCCGGAACGCCGCACCGGGGTCTGCGGCGACAACTACCTGGGCCGTTCGCTCCGGGTCCAGCCACGAGCCAGAGGTCTCGACGGCCACCTGGTCGGCGCCGGACGCCGCCAGCCACCCGGCCAGGACCTTGGACGCCGGCGGCGCCCCTGCTCTCAGCACGACCTCAGGGATCAGCTCAGCGGCCAGAGGGCCGTGCCGGAGCAGGGCGTCGAAGGCAGCAACCGTCGTCCGCCCGGGCCGGCGGCAGCCGGAGCGAGGATCGGCCAGCACCGGCCAGCCGAGGACGCCCGCGAGCTGGTGCACACCGTCAGGATCACCCGAGCCAGCACCTGCGACGATGACGCCCCGGCGATTCGACACGAGCCCGGACAGCTCGGCGATGGTGGATGACGAGGGCGGCCCGGACCGTAGTGCGCGGTGCCAAGGCGCCCCGCAGGGCCGACCGACCGGGAGCGACCCGGGTTCGCCGACCAAGGGCTCTCGAAAAGCGAGGTTGAGATGAACGGGGCCTCTCCGCCCGCTCGCCCCGAGGGCCTCGCAGACGGCTCGAGCTGCGAGCGAGCGCCACGTGGTCGCCATGGAAGCCTCGGGCACGCCGGGGTTGGCGCGCCAGCGCAGCGCCGCGTCGTACAAGCGAGACTGGTCGATGGTCTGGGGAGAGCCGATCCCGTGCGCTTCCGGAGGGCGGTCGGCTGTGCAGGCGATGAGCGGCACTCCAGCGTGGTGGGCCTCGGTCACAGCCGGGAGAAGCTCGGCCGCTGCCGTGCCACTCGTGGTCGCCACGACCGCCGGCCGGCCGCTCGCCAGTCCGATGCCGAGTGCGAAGAAGGCGGCCGACCGCTCGTCGAGGAAGACATGCAGCCGAATCTGGTCTTCGGCGCGCAGCGCCAACAACAGCGGTGTCGAGCGCGAGCCCGGTGTTACCACCGCGTCGGTCACTCCCGCGCGGCGCCACTCGTCGAC
This sequence comes from Acidimicrobiales bacterium, assembly GCA_036502305.1. GTDB lineage: Bacteria > Actinomycetota > Acidimicrobiia > Acidimicrobiales > AC-9 > AC-9. The sequence continues at coordinate 2,667 of DASXYV010000069.1, read as the reverse complement.
AATGGTGGCGCAGAACGTTGCGGCTACGTCCACCGTGCTGCCGGCCCTGCCGATGTTGCCGGCGCTGCCGGCCCTGCTGATAGTGCCGACGCTGCCGGCCAAGCCGTCGGTGATGCAACGATGGCTCCGTGCTGCACGCTGAGGTCGAGGGGTCCGGTCCGCGTACGGTCCTGGTCCATGGTTTCACCCAGACTCGCCGGTCCTGGGGGCGAGTCGCCAACGCGCTGGCCCGCCGTTTCGAGGTCATCCGGGTCGACGCGCCCGGCCATGGCGGCTCGTCGCAGGTCGTGGCCGACTTGGTTGAGGGGGCCCGGCTGGTCGGCACGGTCGGTGGGCGGGCGAGCTACCTCGGCTACTCGATGGGCGCCCGCCTGTGCCTGCAGCTCGCCCTGGATGCGTCCTCCCTGGTCCGATCCCTGGTCCTGGTGAGCGGCACAGCCGGCATCGGGGATGCCGAAGGCCGACAACGGCGGCGAGCGGCGGACGATCAGCTGGCGACCGACCTCGAGCAGATCGGCCTCGAAGAGTTCCTCCTCCGGTGGCTGGCCGGTCCGCTCTTTGCCTCGCTCGGGCCAGTGGAGGCGAACCTCGACGCCCGGCGGGACAACACCGTGGAGGGGCTGGCGGCGAGTCTCCGCCTCGCCGGGACCGGCGCCCAGGAGCCCCTCTGGTCGCGACTCCACCGCTTGGCCATGCCAGTGCTCGTGGTCGCCGGCGCCAATGATGCAGTCTTCTGCGATCGGGCGAAGGCCATGGTGGACGCCATTGGATCGAATGCCGAGCTGGCACTGGTGCCAGACGCCGGCCATGCCGTTCACCTCGAGCGTCCAGACGCGTTCCTGGCTGTGGTCGAGCCATTCCTCGGCCGATCGGATACGACTACGTCGGGAGGGTAGGTGGGTGTTCATCGTGGCCACAGACCGAGGGCGAGGGCCCCCGCGAACAAGAGCTGCAGACGGGCTGTCTCGCTGAGGGCCGGTACCAGAGCGAGGCCCACTGCGTCGGAGAGCACTCGTCGCATCGGGCGGACAGCCAGAGGAGCGACAACCAGGGCAACCAGCGCTCGCGGACGGGCGATGGCGATGAGGATCGGACTAAGCAGGGCGACCGTCACCATGGCGGCGTAGAAGCGCCGGGCTCCTTGGTCTCCAAGGCGGACGGCGAGGGTTCGCTTGCCGGCCAGTGCATCGCGGGGACGGTCCCGGAGGTTGTTGACCGCAAGGAGCGCGGCGGCCAGCAGGCCGAGCGGCACCGAGGCGGCGAGGGCCAGACCCGAGAGGTGTCCGTGCTGGACGAACGCTGAGCCCGTCGTGGCCACCAGGCCGAAGAACACGAACACGAACATCTCGCCCCAGCCGCTGTACCCATAGGGGCGAGGGCCGCCGGTGTAGGCCCACGCGGCGGCGATGCTGGCGGCCCCGACGAGAAGCAGCAACGGCTGCACGGCGATCGCCAGGGCCGCCCCCGCAGCGGCGGCGACGGCGAACGAGAGCAGGGCAGCGGCGCGGACCTGGGCTGGCGCGGCGAGACCTGAGGCCACCAGGCGGGTCGGACCTATCCGGTCACGGTCTGTGCCCCTGGTCCCGTCCTGGTAGTCGTTGGCGTAGTTGACGCCGACTTGGAGAGCGAGTGCGACCACCAGCGCCGCCACCGCCCGCCACGCCTGCACTGGTCCCTCGCTGGCGGCGACCGCCGTGCCCACCAGGACCGGTGCGACGGCTGCTGGCAGCGTCCTCGGCCTCGCCCCCAGCACCCAACGGTTGCTCCCGGGTCGCACGTGCTGCTCACGGACGCCGGGGAAAGCGAGCGAAGTCCGGAGAGCGCTTGTGCAGATAGGCGTCGCGACCTTCCTGCGCCTCGGCGGACGAGTAGTAGAGCAGCGTGGCGTCCCCCGCCAGCTGCTGGATGCCCGCCATCCCGTCGTCGACGGCGTTGCAGGAGGCCTTGATCATCCGGAGGGCGAGCGGGGAGTGCTCGAGCATGCGTCGACACCAGGCCACGGTCTCTTCCTCCAGCTGATCGAGCGGGACCACGGCGTTCACCAGGCCCATCGCGAGCGCCTCCTCGGCGTCGTACTGGCGGCAGAGGAACCAGATCTCCCTTGCCTTCTTCTGTCCGACGACACGCGCCAGCAGCCCGGAGCCGTAGCCCCCGTCGAAGGATCCCACCCGGGGGCCGGTCTGGCCGAAGCGGGCGTTGTCGGCGGCGATAGTCAGGTCGCACACCACGTGCAGCACGTGGCCGCCCCCGATTGCGTAGCCGGCGACCATCGCTACCACTGGCTTCGGGGTGCGTCGGATCTGAATCTGGAGATCGAGCACGTTGAGCCGACCGACGCCGGCCTCGTCGACGTAGCCGTCGTCACCTCTGACCCGCTGGTCCCCACCTGAGCAGAAGGCGCGGTCACCCTGCCCGGTCAGGATGATCACGCCGACCTCCGGATCGTCACGGGCGGCGTTGAAGGCGTGGCTCAGCTCGAACAGGGTGCGGGGCCGGAAAGCGTTGCGGACCTCGGGCCGGCAGATCGTGATCTTGGCCATTCCCTCGGCCGTCTCGTACGCAATATCCCCGTACTCGCCGGAGGGGACCCAATCGGGCGCGGCGGTCGTTGGCATGAGGCCGGCTCCTCCTACGCGTGCACTTCCCAAGCGCCTGGTGGCCAAGGGT
>DASXYV010000068.1:0-3713 GCA_036502305.1 Acidimicrobiales bacterium | reverse complement strand
CGGAGTACGACCGGCTGGCCCGGATGCTGGTCGAGAGCGGGACCTTCACCCGGCTCTCGGAGGCCAAGCGGCCGAACAGCTACTGGGCCCGCTCCGACCCCGCCGACGTAGCCAGGGTGGAAGACCGCACCTTCGTCTGCTCGCAGCGGGAGGTGGACGCCGGCCCGACCAACAACTGGCGGGAGCCCGATGAGATGCGGGCGCAGCTGACTGGCCTGTTCCGGCACTCGATGCGGGGGCGCACGATGTACGTGGTGCCCTTCTCGATGGGCCCGCTCGGCTCGCCGATCGCCCACATCGGCGTGCAGCTGACCGACTCTCCGTACGTGGCCGCGAGCATGCGGATCATGACCCGCATGGGCACCGCCGTCCTCGACCAGCTCGGGACCGACGGGGACTTCGTGCCCTGCCTGCACTCGGTGGGCGCGCCGCTCGAGCCTGGTCAACCCGACGTCCCCTGGCCCTGCAATCCCGAGAACAGGTACATCGTCCACTTTCCCGAGGCCAGGGAGATCTGGTCCTACGGATCGGGCTACGGCGGCAACGCCCTGCTGGGCAAGAAGTGCTTCGCCCTGCGCATCGCCTCGGTGATGGCCCGAGACGACGGGTGGCTGGCCGAGCACATGCTCATCCTCAAGCTCACCTCGCCCCGGGGTGAGACCCGCTACGTGACCGGCGCCTTCCCGTCCGCCTGCGGCAAGACCAACCTGGCCATGCTGGTCCCGACCCTGCCCGGCTGGAAGGTCGAGACCATCGGCGACGACATCTGCTGGATGAAGTTCGGCGACGACGGGCGGCTGTACGCCATCAACCCCGAAGCGGGCTTCTTCGGCGTGGCTCCCGGCACGAGCACCAAGACGAACCCCAACGCCATGCTCACCCTGGACGGCAACTGCATCTTCACCAATACCGCGCTGACCGACGACGGAGACGTGTGGTGGGAAGGCATGACCGAGCGCAAGCCGGCTCACCTCACGGACTGGCGCGGGGAGGGGTGGACCCCGGCGTCCTCGACCCCGGCGGCCCATCCGAACGCCCGCTTCACCGCTCCCGCCAGCCAGGACCCGGCCATCGCCCCGGAGTGGGAGGACCCGGCGGGAGTGCCGATCTCGGCAATCCTGTTCGGCGGCCGGCGGGCGACGGTCGTGCCGCTCGTCTTCGAGGCCTTCGACTGGCAGCACGGCGTCTTCCTGGGCTCGATCATGGCGTCCGAGACCACCGCCGCCGCCGCCGGCAAGGTGGGCCACCTACGGCGGGATCCCTTCGCCATGCTGCCCTTCTGCGGCTACAACATGGCCGACTACCTGGGCCACTGGCTCGACATCGGCAAGGCGACCGACGCCGCCAAGCTGCCCAAGCTCTTCTACGTCAACTGGTTCCGCAAGGATGCCGACGGTCGGTGGCTGTGGCCCGGGTTCGGCGAGAACAGCCGGGTCCTCGAGTGGGTCTTCGAGCGGGTCAGCGGGCGCGGCGAGGCGATGGAGACACCAGTCGGGAACGTCCCGGCAAAGGGCGCCATCGACATCGAGGGGCTCGACGTGTCGCCGGCCGACATGGAGCAGCTCCTCCGGGTGGATCCCGGCGAGTGGCGACGCGAGGTGCCGCTGATCCGTGACCACTTCGCCCGGCTCGGTGACCACCTGCCCGGTGCGCTCGCCGACGAGCTCGACCGTCTCGACGCGCGCCTCGACCGCTGACCTACGGAGTCGCCTTCGGCGGCAGCAGCCAGTGCGGTGCCTGAGCGGGAACGGGGTGGACCGCAGGGGTACCCGGCGTCACATGGCTGACATCGAAGACACCGACCGCGGGGCCGACCGTGACAGCCAGCAGCATGACCGCCAGGAGCACCCAGGCCACCACGGCGAGGCCGTCCAGGGCCTTGACCGCGCGCCTTGCCGGCCTGCGGACGACCGCCCAGGCTGCATCGGCGCTCGCCACCAGCCCCGAACCGGGGCCAGGCGCCGACGGGGGCGGGCGCAGCGCTCGGGCGCACTGCTGGCAGGCAGCCGTGGACCGGGGAGGCACTCCCTACGGATTCGACCCGCGCTGGGGCTCCCCTGCCCGAGGCGCGAATCGTAAGAACTTCTGTTGCACATTTGGTCGAAAGCGGGCGCGTCGCCTGCAGCCGCGACGCCCAGTTTCGATCAGTCTTCGGCGCGGCCCCCGAGGTGGCGGGCGAGGAAGCGCTCGGCGGCAGCGTAGAACCGCAGCCGGTTCTCGGGCTTGGCGAAGCCGTGGCCCTCGTCGGGGAAGAGGAGGTAGTCGTGGTCGATGCCGGCCTCGGTCAGGGCGGCGACGATCTGCTCGGACTCGGCCTGCTTGACCCGTGGATCGTTCGCCCCCTGGGCGATGAGGAGGGGCACCTTGATGTCCTTCACCCTCGACAGCGGCGAGCGCGACCAGAGGAAGTCGGCCTCTGTGTCGGGGTTGCCGACCCGGGTGTGGAACTGGGCGATCAGCGGGGCCCAGTAGGGCGGGATCGACCGGATCAGCGTGTCCAGGTTGGACGGCCCGACGACGTCGATGGCGGCCCGGAACAGCTCGGGTGTGAAGGCCGCCCCCACCAGGGCGGCGTAGCCCCCGTAGGAGCCGCCGTAGATGGCGATCCGGGCGGGGTCGGCCAGGCCCTGGTCCACGACCCACGCCACGGCATCGACGAGGTCGTCGTGCATCTTTGCGCCCCACTCGCGGTCTCCGGCGTTCACGAACGCCTTGCCATAGCCCGTCGAGCCCCGGAAGTTGACCTGGACGCACAGGTAGCCCCGATTGGCCAGCCACTGGGTCTCGGGTTGGAAGCCCCACTCGTCGCGAGCCCACGGGCCGCCGTGCACGACGAGCACCGTTGGCAGTCGCGCCCGCGGCTCCCCCACGGGAAAGCTCAGGTAGCCGTGAATGGTCAAGCCGTCGCGAGCCTCGTAGGAGAACGGCTCCATCGCCGCCAGCTCGTAGCTCCGCAAGCTCGGCCGGTGCTCGAAGAGCAGCCGGGCCTCCTTGGCCCGTCGGTCGTAGGCGAAGTACGGGATGGGCCCGGCGTCGTTGGTGAAGCCCACCAGCCAGGTGGCATCGTCGTCATCGTGGCCCTCGAGCACCGGATCGCCGGAGTGCAGCGACCGGATGGCCACGAGGTCCTCCTCGACCTCGGGATCGAGCACGAGAAAGTCTGCCCGCTCGCGGGCGAAGGTCACGAGCTCGACATTGCGGGTGTCGGGATTGAGGCGCACGTCAGTGACGTCGTTGACCGGGTCCTCGGCGATCACCTCGATGTCCCCGGTCCCGAGATCGGCGCGCACGAGACGTCCCGTGTTGGCGTCGATCGAGCTGACGGCGAGAAGGCTCCCGCCGTCGCGCGTGAAGGCCACCGGCGAGCTCGACAGAGCGTCCTCGGCCGGCACGCGCTGGAACGGACGCCATTCCTCCGCCGCCGCGTCGCGCACCATGACGACGAAGCCGCCGTCGGCCTCGGGGGCAAGCCCGGCTCGGACCACCAGGTTGGCGTCGACCACCCACCCGACCAGTCCCGGGTTGTCGACGACCTTTACCAGGTTCCCCGTCACCAGGTCGAGGTGGTACACGTCGTGGAGCTCCGCGCTGTCCCGGTTCAGCCCGACCAGCACCTCGGTCGGGAAGCGCTTGTCCACGGCCAGCACCTGGGCCTGCACGCCCTCGAACGGCGTCAGGTCGCGGCGGGCCATCGTCTCCAGGTCCACGTCGTA